>DASVGS010000207.1:0-2909 GCA_036379435.1 Ignavibacteriaceae bacterium | reverse complement strand
GCCTATGACTGCAATGTTTTTAAGCTTTAGAAATGATTCAATTGATTCTTTTTGCACAATTTTCTCCTCTGATTTTTACAGTACAAAATTACCATTAAATATTGAAATTATTTAGTGAATTTTTTAGTCATATCAGACAATTTAGGGATGCCAAATTGATTTCATAAAATATCTTCATTTACTTAACTTTGTCAGTAAATTATTTGCAACTAAATCCAAAGAAATAATGAATTACGAAGACGATAAACCAAATTCCTTTTGTGGAATATTCGGTATTTACGGATCAGAAACAGCATCTGCTCAGGCATATTATGGTTTGCATGCACTACAACATCGCGGACAGGAGGCAAGCGGAATTGTAACAAGATCACTCAATGGAGACAATCGGGCTCATTTTAACATAGTTAAAGGTGAAGGTTTGGTTTCTGAAGTTTTTGCAGATCACAATCTTTTAACGGATGTACTTTTAGGAAATAGTGCAATCGGACATAACCGTTACTCCACAACCGGTTCAGCAAAATCAAGAAAAAATATCCAGCCTTTTATGGTTAATTATCGCCTCGGCAATCTTGCCATAGGGCATAACGGCAATTTAACAAATGCAAAAAAACTGAGAGAAGAATTAGTAAATGAAGGAGCAATCTTTCAGACTACAAGCGATACTGAAGTAATTTTACATTTAATTGCAAGAAGTAAACTGGATAATCAAATCGACCAGATATTGGAAGCACTAAGAAGAATTGAGGGTGCTTATTGTGTTGTAATCCTTACTGATGATAAATTAATTGCAGCACGTGATCCACTTGGATTTCGTCCGTTATCGCTTGGCAAATCAGAGAATGCATTTCTGGTAGCATCAGAAACCTGTGCTTTTGATATACAGCATGCTGAATTTTTACGTGAAGTTGAAGCAGGTGAAATGATTGTAATTGATGATGAAACTATAAGATCAAAAGAAATAAAATCTTATAGAATTAATGAAAATCCTGAACTGCAAAAACATTGTGTGTTTGAGTATATATATTTTTCCAGACCCGATAGTTTTATTTTTGGACACAATGTTGACAAGATGCGCAGGAGATTAGGAAAAGAACTTGCACGTTCGCACCCGGTTACGGATCCGGACGGAGACAGAGTTTATGTAATAAGTGTACCTGATAGTTCAAATACAACAGCTTTGGGTTATGCAAGAGAATTAGAGAAACAGGGAATTGATGCACGTCTTGAAATAGGTCTGATTCGAAGCCATTATATTGGCAGAACGTTTATTCAACCCGGACAAACTAACAGGGAAACCGGAGTAAGAATTAAATTCAATATTGTAAAAGGTGTCCTTGAAGGCAGAACAATTGTGGTTGTTGATGATTCAATTGTTAGAGGCACAACATCAAAACAATTAGTGCATTTACTGCGTGAGGCTAATCCAAAGGCAATTCATTTAAGAATATCTTCTCCTCCTATTATGCATCCTTGTTTTTATGGTATGGATTTTCCAAGCAACCAGGAATTAATTGCTCATCAGAAAAATGGAAACATAGAAGAGATTAAAAAGTATCTTGAAGTAGATAGTTTGGAATACCTAACTATCGACGAGATGTTGGAAGCTGTTTCTGAAGCCGGAACAGAAAATTTTTGCACTGCTTGCTTTTCAGGTAAGTATCCGACAAATGTAGATACCAACTTCAAGAAGGAGATGTATGAAGTTTAACCCGTTTCTTGTTCTTGCCGCACTAATAATTTTAACTTTCCCTTCAATTGCACAAACTACTTACTTTATTAAGTATAAAAGTAATGTGCCTGTTAGCCAGGTTGAATCAAATATAATTGATCAGAAATTTTCGAACGCAATTGGAGACAGACCATTATCGCTTCCAGATTATGATGTAGATTATCTTGCTAAAGGTTTAGGAAGAGATGATGAAGTTCTTGGAAGAATTATTAAAGTGCATTTTACTGAAAATGTTAATGAAGCAAGTTTCAATTCAATACTTGCATCGGATAATGATATTGAGTACATACAAAAATCCAATGAGTATCAGCTTGATTTTGTTCCAAATGATAGTTTGATTTCCCAACAATGGGCCTTAGAAAAAATTAAAGCCTTTGATGCATGGGATATAACTCAAGGTTCCGATACTGTTTTATTAGCTATAATTGATACAGGTATAGATTATCTGCATCCGGATTTGAAAAATAAGATTTATAAAAATCCTGGTGAGATAGGTATTGATAATAACGGAAAAAATAAAAGTTCAAATGGAATAGATGATGATAACAATGGCTTTATTGATGATTACATGGGCTGGGATTTTGTTGATCGCGCAGGATTTCCATTCGACTCAACTGGCGGCGATTATTTAACCTGGGATAATAATCCTAAAGATGAACAGGGACATGGAACTCTTGTTTCAGGAACAGCTGCAGCGGAGATAAATAATATATCAGGCATTGCCGGTGTTGCTCCAAATATAAAAATATTAAATCTCAGGTCGTTTGATCCAGGCGGTTATGGGGAAGAAGATGATGCGGCTGCAGCAATATTGTATGCAGTTAAACTTGGTGCTAAAGTAATTAATATGAGTTGGGGTGATTATTCTTTTTCTTATGTATTAAGAGACGTGATCCGTTATGCATATTCACAAAATGTTGTATTAGTTGCATCTTCCGGTAATAACGGCAATAATGATCCGCATTATCCTTCAGGATACTCTGAAGTAATAAGTGTTGGAAATTCAACAGAACAAGATTTTGTTGCAGGTTCATCTAACGGAGGCTCTACATTGGATTTGGTTGCTCCGGGATCTAACATACTTTCCACATCTATGAATTCTGAATATTCATCATACAGCGGTACATCTGCTGCGGCGCCTTTTGTTTCGGCATCTGCAAGTTTAATACTTTCAAAACAA
>DASVGS010000206.1:0-3842 GCA_036379435.1 Ignavibacteriaceae bacterium | reverse complement strand
CAAGATATTTAATTCTTTTTGTTCCGGGTATTGGTACAATAAAATCTTTTTGATGCAAAACCCATGTTAATGCTAATTGAGCAGTAGTGCATTTTTTTTCTTTTGCTATCTCATCAAGCAATGATATTAAATTGTAATTATGCTCAATATTACCTTTCTGAAAACGCGGATGATCTTTTCTATAGTCCCCTTCCGGAAAATCCTGCTCAGGTTTAAAACGACCTGAAAGAAAACCTCTGCCAAGGGGAGAATATGCCACAAAACTTATTTCAAGTTCATTACATAAATCAAGTAATTGATCTTCAGGATCACGGGTCCATAATGAATATTCAGTTTGCAGTGCTGTTATTTTGTGCACTTTATCTGCCCTGCGGATTGTTGCAGGTGCAGCTTCCGATAAACCGATAAATCTTACTTTCCCCTCTCTAACAAGATCCGACATTGCTCCAACAGTTTCTTCAATCGGTACGCTTGGATCAACTCTGTGCTGGTAATAAAGATCAATTACATCAATATTCAATCTCTTCAGACTTTCCTCACAGCATTTTTTAACATAATCAGGTTTACCATTTACCCCAAGAAAGCTTCCATCTTTACCCCTGACATTACCAAATTTTGTTGCAACAATAAATTTGTCTCTCCTGCCCTTGATTGCTTTACCAACAAGAATTTCATTTTTACCAACACCATACATATCGGCAGTATCAAGAAAATTGATTCCAAGTTCCTGCGCTCTATGAATTGTTTTAATGGATTCATTATCATCACCCAATCCATAAAACTCAGACATACCCATACACCCCAAACCGATTGCAGATACTTTCAAAGCATCTTTCCCAAGTGTTCTCTGTTCCATTATTTCCTAGATATTTATTAATACTTTTATTAAAACTATTTGCATAAGTAAATAGAAAAAAGTTAATTATTAAGTACTGTGATTAATGATTAACTCTTTATTGGATAAGTTTTGAGAAAGATTATTTTGTATATGGCAGACTTATGTATAGTTTACCTAATTCATTCAATTCACCGGGATCAGCATTAAACAGATAAGTAAACTTGTTATCCGGATAACTGCCTCTTCCGATAAACCAGGCATATCTGAAAACATCATCGCGCGATTCACAAATATTTACCATCTCTACCATTTGGGCAGCTTGTTTTTGATATGAATTTATTTGAGGATTCCAGTTAGCCATCTCAGTAATCCAGATTTTCTTTTGATATTTAGCTAATCGATCCAATTGTGCAGCTAAACCGTAATCGTACCAGTGGAAAGCCAGATAATCAATCTTTGGAGGTCTTCCGCCATTAGCTGATTTATATGCATTATAAAATTCATCAAGCCAAACCACCGGATCTGAATATCCATGCATTGTTCCCCAGTTCATAGCAGGTCCAACTAAATATACTGTACGATTCTGTGCTGCAAGATCAGTGATAACCTGTTCATATTTTAACCAATCTTGTGCAGCCTGCGATGGTGTCCGATTTGCCTGATCCACTAAGTTTGGTTCATTCATAGCTAACAAATATTTTATCTCAGGATGCGCAAGTATAAAATTCTTTACTGCGATCATATCATTACTGCTTGTATTACCGCCCCATAACATTGGAATAAATTCCATTTTATAACTTGAATAATAATTTGATGGTGCCTGTGTGTTATAATGCCAATTGTACCACCAGGACACTCCGCTTTTTAATGTATCAAGATCTAATGGGTCTTGTAAATTATAAGCTAATCCACGCTTTGGGCTTTTAGAAATCTGGTTTATTGGATCAGGTAACTGAGTTGGTGATGAATCATCTTTACTGCAGGCTGTAAGAACTAAACAAATTAAAGTTAAAATTATTGATTTATTAATCATCCTATATCCTTTTATATATTGCCTTATCAGAATCTCTAAAAAATAATTCATAATATTAAATCCGGATAACTCCTGATAATAAATATCTAAAATAAATATTGAGCTATTAATCAGATTGTGTTGTCCAATTACAATAATATTTCTAATCTGGATAGTAATTTAAGGTTATATAACAAATAAAATAAATAATATATTTGAATGTACGTTTAATACTTATTTATAAAATTTAAAATAAATTTTAAGTTAATGAGTCTTATCGAATGGAATGACCAATTAAGATTTTTGGTTGCTATTGCACTTGGATTTTTAGTTGGATTAGAAAGAGAAACCAGAGGCAGCTCAATTCCATCTAAGCTAACAGCCGGGGTGAGAACATATACTTTAATAAGTTTGTTCGGATTTGGATGTGCCTGGCTTTATAGACTTAGTATTGAATTTATTATTCCTGTTGGAATTGTCGTAATTGGAGCGATGGTTCTCACCTCATATCTTGCAAAACAAAAATCAGGTGCGGTGGGATGGACTAGCGAAGTTGCTGCTCTTTTAACATTTCTTGTTGGTGTACTTTCGTTATTAGCCGATGTATGGATAGCGATGGCACTTGGAATTTTTACCACTCTATTACTCTCAGAAAAATCAGAACTCGAAACATACATCGAAAAACTGGATAAGACGGAATTTCTTGCTGTTATAAAATTTTTAATTGTTACTATTATAATCCTACCGGCATTACCCGATAAAGAATATACACGCTTTAATCTTAATCCATATTTAATATGGCAGATTGTAATACTGGTTTCTTCAATCGGATTTGTTGGGTATTTCCTGATGAAGAAGTTCGGTAATAAAGTCGGGCTTTGGCTTTCAGGATTATTGGGTGGAATTGCATCAAGCACTGCGGTAAGTATTGCGATGGGTAATATCGCCAAAAATAATTCCTTTGCAGCAAAAAGAGCTTTACAAGCTGTAATTTTAGCAAGCAGTGTAATGTACATCAGAATACTAATAATAATTTATTTACTAAACCCGGAAATTGCTGTTGAAATTTGGTGGAAATTAATTCTGCTTTTCTTATTTGGTATTTCCTTAGCATTTATAGTGCGGGATGATAATCCTCAAATACATGCAAGTGAAATTTCATCAATCCAAAATCCATTTGAAATTAAACCAGCAATTGTATTTGCTTTTTTATTTGTACTGTTAACAATAATCACATTTTGGATTCAACATTTTATGGGAAGTAACGGATTACTTGGACTATCTTTAATTGTTGGAGTTACAGATATTGATCCCTTTATCCTGTCATTGATAAATAAAAAAATTATGGATTTCAGTCTTATAAATACAGCATTAATCATCTCCATGATGAGTAATACAATTGTAAAGGGAATTTATTTTAGTGTTCTTTCAAAAAGTATTAGAAAACAAACAGTTTTATCATTTGCAATTTGGACTGTTGTACATTTAATAGTGATATTTATTTAAAATAAGCAAACCAAGACTACATCCAAAACATTAATTTCATCCAAATTTCTTTATAACTTGAAGCTGTAAATTGCTCAAATAACATTGATAAATATTTAATTCAGAATTGTAAGCAGATTGATTAAAGGCAGTAATTATATTAAGTTTGCATCACAAAAATTTAATGCACCCGTAGCTTAATTGGATAGAGCATCTGACTACGGATCAGAAGGTTCGGGGTTCGAATCCCTGCGGGTGTACAAAAAAAGCCATTTTCAATGAAGATGGCTTTTTCATTTTAAAATTGGATAGTGCACCACGATTCTATCGGGAAGGTTCGTTGTCCTTCTTGTAAATCGGATCTGAGAATGTAAAATCTCTTACATCATTTAATATTTATACAAATTAATGATCAATTATTTTAAATAAATTAAATCAGATACATAAATAATAATCTAATACTGAAATTTTAATCATACATCAGTACTAATCATTTTTTTAAGTAAA
>DASVGS010000205.1:0-4140 GCA_036379435.1 Ignavibacteriaceae bacterium | reverse complement strand
TAACTCAACTAGTTGATCTTTATTCAAAGAATTTTCTTCTTCCAGTCTTTTATTTATGAATCTAATTAAGCTGTCACAAGCATATCCTTCATTACAATTCCATTGAATTAATAGTACAAGAGAATCATTGAAAGAAGCAATAATATATGATGGTGTTGGACTAATTGTATTAATAGAATAATGAAGGAATTTTGTTTTTTTAAGTGGGGTTTTTATTTCTTCATTAAACTGGTAGGAATTTTTTGCCAGCTCGTAAGGCTTTTCATTAATTGCTTGTTTTATCGTGTCAATGTAGAATGGTCTATGGTGAGTTTCATTTAGGTAAAGAAACCTTCTGGCTTTTTCAATCAATGTGTCATCTATTTGCGCATAGCTCATCACTTGAAAGAAGCAGAATGTAAGTGCTAAATATTTCATACTATAATTTTCTTAACTATGCTTTACAGAAATTAATTGTTGTTCTTATTTATAAGGTTTATCAGGACTTTAATAATTATATCTTTTTCTTTTGGTTTGCTCTCTGCAATTAACAAGCACATTGCAACTAAAGCATTATCGGCAATTCTCTTCTTACCATTTTTTGCATAGAGATAATTATTCAAATTCATAAACCATAAGAATAATGCTGCGGCAATTCTTTTATTCCCATCAACAAAGGAATGATTTTTTATTGTAAAGTATAATAAATGAGCAGCCTTTTCTTCAATGCTTGGATACAGCTCCTTTCCATTAAAGGTCTGATAAATGGCAGCTACTGTCCCTTTAAAGGACTCATCTTTTTCTCTTCCAAAAAGTTGTGAGCTATTAAATTGTTCTTTCATTTTTTCAATTACTTTGATTGCTTTTTGATAATTAATCTTGAAGGATTTCTTTCTTGATACAACCTTTATATCAAGTTTTTGATGATCATAATCGTCTAAAACCTTTAAGCCTAAAGTATAATCTGAAATAACTTTTAGAATACCTGAAAATTCATCTCGCTCTAACTGGTAATTACCAACAACATTTGAAAATATTTCAAGTGTTTTTTCAAGTTCCTGAATTCTCTCTGTTTGTTCTTTTAATCTTTTTTCATTTAATGCATAGCCTTTTACAAGATAATCCTTTAACACCTTATTGGCCCAGATCCTGAATTGTGTACCACGGATTGAGTTTACTCTATATCCAACTGATATAATCATATCCAGATTATAAAAATTGCTTTTATAGGTTTTCCCATCATCGGCAGTATGTGCAAATTTTGCACATACTGAATTTCTAATCAATTCTTTAGATTTAAGAATATTCCCGATATGTTTAGTAATGACACTTCGCTCAGTTTCAAATAATTTAGAGATTTGTGCCTGAGTTAACCAAAGTGTTTCCTCTTCCAGTTTAACATCAAGCTGGGATGAGCCATCAGAAGCTTTATAAATTACTATTTCGCCTTTTGATTTTTCTTGCATTAAAATTTTTTATGATTTGTTGCTAACTATGCCTAACAGAAATAATATCTCCATCTTTAACAATATATTCTTTTCCTTCAAGTCTCCATTTGCCAAGATCTTTAGCTTTAGCAAAAGAGCCGGCTTCAATAAAATCATCATAATGTACAACTTCTGCACGAATAAATTTTTTATAAAAATCTGTATGTATTTCTCCAGCGGCTTCCTGCGCTGTCATTCCTTTTTTAATTGTCCAGGTACGGCATTCATCTTCTCCCGCAGTAAGGAAAGATTGAAGTCCAAGTAAATCATAAGCTTCTCTAATCAACTTATCAAGAGCAGATTCTGTAATTCCGTAATCGCTCATAAAAACTTTTGCGTCTTCATCGGAAAGATCAGCCATTTCTTTTTCTATCTGTCCAAAGAACGATAGCGCTTTTGTGTTATGCCCAAGTTTATGCTTAACAAGTTCTTCCAGATATTTTTCGGTATCGTTTATTTGTGATTCTCCAAAGTTTAACGCAATTAACATCGGTTTAACTGAAAGTAGCTGATAAGTTTTTAAAATGTGTAATTCATCTTTTGTAAGATGTGCATCGCGTAAAGGTTTTTCAGTCTGTAAAAACTCATAACACTTTTCAAGCACTGGCAGTTCTCTTTTTAGGTTATCATCCTGAGTTTTTAATATCTGCTTTTTGATTGTTTCTAATCTTTTTTCGATAATTGCCATATCAGATAAAATAAATTCTGTTTCAAATGAATTAATATCCCGCATCATATTTATTGATCCATCGGGATGGGGGACAGTTTCATTCTCAAATAATCTTACAACCTGAACGAGTGCGTCATTTGTTTTAACTTTACCAAGAAAATTTCCGGTAAATTGTGTTGAACCTGAATCACCTTTTTGCAATCCGACAACATCAACTACTTCAATTGTTGCATTAACTTTTTTCTTTGGTGCGAAGATTTCTGTTAGCTTATCCAATCTTGCATCAGGTACTTTAATCATTGCCTGATGAGCTTCTGATTTAGTTAATTCATTTGGATCAAGTAATGTTTTTGTTATTGTTTGAAAAAGAGTTGATTTTCCAGTAAACGGCAATCCAACAATTCCTATTTGCATTTATTCCTCGTACTTGGTTATGATTTTCTTAAGTGTTTATACAAATATACTAAGATTAATTTAGTCTTCGGTTTTAATCTTAAATTATGATTGAGGATTATCTTGCTAATGAATTAAGTAAGGCAAACAATCAAACTTATTTTAAAAATCTTTATAAGAGGAATTAAAGATATTGATACAATTAGGCGAATTGTCCTGCATAAAACATTTTTATATATTTTGATCAGGAAAAGGCATTGATCATTAATAGAGGTATAAAATGAAACTATTCAAAATATTTATTCCAATAATCCTGCTGGCGTTAACTGTTTATTACTGCAGTACGGTGCCAATAACGGGGAGATCACAACTGAGTCTTATATCCGCAAGCGAAATGAACTCAATGAGCTTTGCTCAATATGGTGATTTTTTAAAGGAGAATAAACTAAGTAATGATAAATCTGCTGTGGATATGGTTCGACGTGTCGGTGGAAAAATTCAAAGAGCAGTAGAAACTTATTTTGCACAAAATAATTTATCTCAAGAGCTTGAAGGTTATGAATGGGAATTTAATCTGGTTGAAAGTCCTGATGTTAATGCTTGGTGTATGCCCGGAGGAAAAGTTGTTGTTTATACCGGTATTTTGCCTGTTACAAAAGATGAAACCGGATTAGCAGTTGTAATGGGACATGAAATTGCGCACGCAGTTGCTCAACATGGTGCTGAAAGAATGAGTCAGGGTTTATTACAGCAGCTTGGCGGTGTAGCACTTTCTGTTGCTTTGCAAAACAAACCGCAGGAAACTCAGGATCTCTTTATGACAGCTTATGGTGTTGGAACAACAGTAGGAGTTATGCTTCCTTTTAGCCGTACACAAGAAAGTGAAGCAGACAGATTAGGTTTAATTTTTATGGCAATGGCAGGATATAATCCAAATTATGCAATAGATTTTTGGACCAGAATGGCGGCTCAGAGCGGCGGAAAACCACCGGAATTTTTGAGCACTCATCCTTCTGATGAGACAAGAATTGCAGATTTAAAAAAAGAATTACCTGAAGCAATGAATTATTATAAAAAATAATATTTGGAAATGAGATGACATCTTTTGATAAGATGTCATCTCTAAGAACATTATCAACTCATCTCAGTAAAACCTGTCTACTATAGTATTAACGAAGGAGGATCATCTTCTTAGTCTCAACAAATGAACCTGCCTGAAGTTTGTAGAAGTATACCCCACTTGATAAACTATTTGCATTAAACTCAACAGAATAGTAACCCGCTTTTTTGAAACCTTCAACAAGAGTTGCTACTTCATTTCCTAGAATATCAAAAACCTTAAGCTGGACTCTAAGATCTTTATATCCGGTGGAAACGGCAGGAATATTATAACTGATTTTAGTAGTTGGATTAAACGGGTTGGGATAATTCTGTGTAAGCTCGAATACATTAGGAAATTCAACTTCAATGGTCTCAGCAAGGTTGTAATATCTGTAAGAACCTTCAAAATCAATTTGTTTGATTCTATATTGATAAGAACCTGGTCTTAGATTGTTATCAATTAATGAATATTGAGTTGGTTCGGTTGTAGTCCCTTTGCCCTCAATAAAA
>DASVGS010000204.1:0-15305 GCA_036379435.1 Ignavibacteriaceae bacterium | reverse complement strand
GGATCGGCACCTGATATTGCAGGAAAAGGTATTGCAAATCCAACCGCGCTGCTACTATCATCATTTCAAATGCTGCAACATTTAGGACTTCATATAACCAAAATCAGGATTGAAAAAGCACTAATCCAAACTTTAAAAGATGGAATTAAAACCGGAGATCTTGGTGGAAAATCTAACACTAAGGAATTTACAAAAGCTATCATCTCAAATATTGATCCCGCTGTTGATAATGAATTTAACAATCCTACTCCTGTTAGAATAACAAGTTCATTACTTAAAACATATAAAGAAGTTGAAGAATACTGCCATGGTGTAGATGTGTTTGTGGAAAATCCTATCGGAATTCCGAATATGCCGGAGAAAGTTGATCACCTTAAATTAAAGATGATATCTAATAGAGGAACCAAAGTTTATCCGGGAGATATTCCCAAAATTTGGCTGGTTGATCATCATAGATGCAGATATGTTGCTACTGATGAAAATGGTAAATATCTAAACATTGGTGATGAAGAAATTTTTAATTTAATTAGAGAGATATCCTCTGCCGGAATTAAATGGATGCACATAGAAAAGTTGCAACTATTTGATGGCGAATTGGGATATTCTAAAGCGCAGGGTGAATAAAAAGATTAAATAGATTTAATAGATATATAAAAGCTTATCAGGAATATGAATAAATATAAAGTAATATCGTTCTATAAATATGTAAAAATTGAAGACCCGGAATCATTAGCTAAAGATCATCTGAACTGGTGTATGCAAAATAATATTAAGGGTAAAGTTTATCTTGCAAACGAAGGAATCAATGGTTCTGTTTTTGGTGATAATCAAACTACTGCTTATTATAAAAATCAACTAAAAAGTTATAAAATTTTTGAAGACATTTGGTTTAAAGAAACAGCAACTGATAAAATTGCTTTCAGTAAATTGCATGTTAGAGTAAAACAGGAGATAGTAAATTCAGGATTAATGAAAACTAAGCTGAAAAATACTGCACCGAAACTAACTCCTGAACAACTGCTAAAACTTTATGAAGATAAAAAAGATTTTGTAATTGTGGATGCACGAAACTGGTATGAAAGCAAAATAGGTAAATTTAAAAATGCTATAACTCCGCAAATAACTCATTTTAGAGAATGGCCCAAAGTTGTTGATTCCTTAAATGATTATAAAGACAAAACTATAATTACTTATTGCACCGGTGGAATAAGATGCGAAAAAGCATCAGCATATATGCGCGAAAAAGGTTTTAAAAATGTTTACCAAATTGACGGTGGAATTTTAAATTACATTCAAAAGTTTCCCGATACTTATTGGGAAGGCGGAATGTTTGTATTTGACGACCGCAGGGTTTTTGAACCCAATACAAAAGAAGAATTAAAATATACCTCCAACTGTCACTTCTGCGGCAAACCAACGTCATATCATATCAATTGCCACAATATTGATTGTGATAAAATTATTGTCTGCTGCCACGATTGTAAAATTGAAAATGAGTATTGTTGTTCAACAGAGTGCAGATCGAGTAGCAATAAGAGAAAAGAATATCACGGATAAAAAGAAATTAAGACATCTCTGCAATAAAATTAATTACTGCAGAGATGTTATTAACAAATAAGTATTATTTTTTCCAATCAGCTAACATTTGTTTCATTCTGTCAAAATCAAAAGGTGCATTTTGCATTTTACCACCCAACTCAATAGCTTTTTCCATAGCAGCAATAGCTTCGGATTTTTTATTCATCTTGGCAAGATACTGCGCCATTATTCTTGTATTCCAGTAGTTTTCATTAATCAATGTTGAAGCCTGAATCCAATTATATCCTTCATCCAGATTTGTATTTTGTTCTAAAGCATAAGTTGCACCAGCCATTAATTGACCCCAGTTAAAAGCATTACGTGCTTTTTGAAAAGTCAACTCCTGGGTATTTACATCAACTTTAAAAGTTACTTTTAAATTCTCCCAAACCAGTGATACATTTCCTGAATTTTCAGTTACATCTGTAAAAAGGAAAGTCATTCTTTCTGTAAATGGATTTTCTACAGGTTTAACTTTAATTCTGAGTGCTTCTTTTTTAGGATCAAGAGTTGAGCTGCCGTCAACCGGAACATCTTTACTAAAAATTATTTCCCACTCATTAGCACCCGGAATCATATGTATTCCATATGTTCCCGCTGATAATTCATTTCCATTAATGCTTACCGGATCTGAAAAGGTTATTGTGGTTGCTTCATTGGCGCCAGTTCTCCAAACCTCACCAAAAGGAACCAGCTCACCCCATATTTTTCTTCCTTTAACTGCAGGGCTGCTGTAATCAACAGAGACTTTGGTTACTCCAATAAACTGTGAAACAGTAGCATCAGGACTTGGGCGGGGTGTTCTAAATTCCTGAGCATATAAAATTACACTTAAAAAGATTACGTTAACTAAAATTAATGCACTTCTTCTCATAAAGATCCCTTTCATTTTATTATAAAAGTTTGAACGACAGGATTGGATTAGTTAATTTCAATGCGAAGTTAAAGATCATTTTTTATTTAAGCAATTTTATGGATGATGAATTAAAGAAAGAAATTGAACAGAGTTTAAAAAAATCAGAAACTAATAGTAGTTTTGATGAAATTAAGAGATGGATACCATCAATTATTATTCTTCCTATTGCAGTTTACTGGGTTTTAAATCGCGGTGAATATGGATTTATTGATAATGCAGATTTGGTTATTCATGAAGCCGGGCACTTTTTCTTTAAATTTTTTGGAAAATATATTTACACACTTGGTGGAACACTGATGCAAATTATACTTCCATCAATAATTTTCTTTTACTTTTTCAGAAATGAATATCGTACCGGTATGCAGTTTTCTTTACTATGGCTGGGGCAAAACTTTATTAATATATCGGTTTATGCTGCGGATGCTCAGGCACGAAGGTTACCGCTGCTCGGAGGGAATAGTGTTTACCATGACTGGCATTACCTTTTGGGAGAAATTGGTTTGTTAAATTATGATGCGGAAGTTGGATATTTCTTTTTCGGTGTTGCCATTCTCATTTTTATTATCACTCTTATTCTGCCTCTAATTACTCAAAATTAAATATTATCTTTTGCCTCAAATATTTTCAGGATTTAATTAGATGAAGTTTTTTCTTTTGCAATTTTTGTTTTTTATTTCAACAGGAGTCTTTGCCCAGATTGATAGTTTAAAAAATTATTTTCCTGATGGTAAAATTGAATCCATAATCCCTTTAGAAAAAAATATTAGGCAGGGCGAAGCTTTGTATTTTTGGGAGAACGGCAATCTTAAAGAAAAAAGAAATTATGTTAATGATAAAGTGTTTGGAACTGTAACAACCTATTTTGAAAATGGAAAGATTAAAGAACTTTATAGTATAGAAGATGGTAAACGAGACGGACCTGCTACTTATTATGATTCCACAGGAAATGTAATTGAAGATGTGATGTTTGAGAATGGTGTGAGAAAAGGACAGGAATTTTTATTAGTTGGTGAGTATCGGGAAGAAGACTATCAAAAACTGCTAAAAGAATGGAAGGAAAGACAACAACAAAAGAAAAATGATAATGAACAGCGAAATCTTCCTCCGGTTGAAGAAAATAAAACTGATCTTGAAGACGATCCGGCTTATTATATGAATGTTGAAATTATGCCTGAACCGATAGGCGGAATGAACACCATATACAAAAAATTAGTTTATCCCGAAGCTGCCAAAAAGAATAAAATAGAAGGCACTGTAAAAATTTTAGCATTTATTGAAAAAAACGGAGAAGTTTCATCTGCACAAGTGGTTGAAGGTATTGGTTACGGATGCGATGAAAATGCTAGACTTTCTGTTTATTATACAAGATTTAAACCAGGTTTACAAAAGGGCAAAAGGATGAAGGTTCAAATGGTAATTCCTATTGAATTTAAACTTAACAGAACTACGGATTAAAAATTAAAACGAAGTTTTTGTAAGATTGTTTTTATCTCTTTGGACAAGTGATTTGATTGAATTTGATAGTTATTAAATTCTCTTCTAACAGGATAATTTTTTCTTAGCAAATCAAAAAAATTCATTCGCTCAGCTTTATTCATTTCTAACATTTTTCTCATGTTTTTATCATCATCTTCAATCGGGTAAATACTTTTGATCAGATTATTTAACCCAATCGCAAAATTTTCTGTTTCATTGAATTGCAGTTTAGAATTATCCGGACGTGCAAGATCAAATTGAAATGATTTTTCTGTTTTTAAAAAATTACAAAGCGCATTGTAAATCAACTTAGTGCCGTTTACTTTTCCTTCATATGAGTAACCAGCAATGTGAGGAGTTGCTATTTTAACCTTCTTCAGCAAATTAATATTGACCTCTGGTTCATCTTCCCAAACATCCAAAACAGCATTAAAATGTTTATCTTCAATTGATTCAAGTAAAGCTGGGTTATTAATAACTGGACCGCGGGACGTATTTATCAAAATTGAGTAATCCCTGATTTTATTTAATTTTTCTACATCAAATAAATGATATGTTTTGTCTGCCCCCTTTAAGTTTAGAGGAGTATGAATGGTAATTATATCGCACTTTAATATTTCATCCAGATCTACAAATTCGCGTGAATCACCATCTCTTTGCAACGGCGGGTCATTTAATAATACTTTCATACCCAAAGCCTTGGTAAAGTCAGCTACTTTACTTCCAACATTGCCAACTCCAACAATACCAATAGATTTTTCATCCAATTTAAACTTTAAGCGTAAAGAAAGATTAAGCAATGCTGCAACAGTATATTCAGCTACAGAATATGCATTGCATCCTTTAGCATCAGCAAATGCAATATTATTTTTTTTAAGATAATCCAGATCTATATGATCCGTTCCTATAGTTGCAGTTCCAACAAATTTTATTGGGGTGTTCTTTAAAAGCTGTTCATCAATCTTTGTTATAGAACGGACTATCAAAACATCAGCATTTTTCAAAACCGAATTTGTAATTTCTCTGCCTGATATGAGCGTAACATCACCAATCTGGTTAAACGCTTTATCCGCAAAAGCTATATTTTCATCCACAACAATTTTTAGCATAGATCAATATATCTCAGTTATACCAAACTTTTTGATTGTGATTTGAACATAATACAATTATTTTTTGCAAGCCAAAAATCAATTCAAATCTAAAAAATGTAAAAACAAATTGTTTTCTCTAAAATAAGGATTTTCAGATGCTAAGCAGATTATTACAACCAGAAATCCAATCGCTTATAGAAGAAAGGCAGCTTGGTATCTTAAAAGAAATCCTTCTTGATTGGACTCCTGCCGATATCGCTGAGCTTCTTATTGATCTATCTGAAAAAGAACGGGTTGTAATATTTAGACTCCTTTCTAAAGAACTTGCTGCCGATACATTTGAGTACATGGATTTTGATACTCAAATGGAACTGCTAAAATCTATGGGGCGAGAAGAAAGCGCCGTGATCCTTAATGAAATGGATCCTGATGATCGAACAGCATTGTTTGAAGAACTTCCATCAGCTGCAGCTAAACAATTAATTCAGTTGTTATCAAACGAAGAACGAAAGATAGCGGTTACTTTGCTCGGCTATCCTGAAAATTCTGTTGGAAGATTAATGACTCCGGATTACATTGCAATTAAACCCTCATATACAACGCAACAGACACTTGATTATATAAGAGAACACGGCAAGAACAAAGAAACCTTAAACATTGTTTATGTAATTGATGATAAAGGTAAATTGATTGATGATATTAAAATAAAGGAATTTCTTCTTGCACCGCTGGATCAGGTTGTTGCGGATTTAATGGATGAAAACTTTGTTGCCCTGCATGTGTATGATGATCAGGAGACTGCCGTTGAAGCTTTTAAAAAATATGACAGAGTTGCATTACCTGTTATTGATAGAGCCGGCATACTGATTGGTATAGTTACTATTGATGACGTTTTTGATGTAGCAGAAGAAGAGGTTACCGAAGATATCCAGAAACAAGCAGCAGTTGAAGCTCTTGATGAGCCGTACTCATCAATTCCACTTTTAAGCATGATTAAGAAAAGGGCAGGATGGCTGGCTATCTTGTTTTTAGGAGAGATGTTTACTGCCTCTGCAATGGCATTTTTTGAAGATGAAATAGCAAAAGCAGTTATTTTAGCATTATTTGTTCCGTTAATTATTTCAAGCGGCGGAAACTCCGGCTCGCAAGCGGCCACACTGGTTGTTAGAGCAATGGCTCTTGGTGAGGTTACAATTAAGGATTGGTTTTTTGTAATAAAGCGGGAATTAGTTACTGGATTGACTTTGGGATCCATTCTTGCTGTAATTGGTTTTTTCAGGATTTTTGTATGGCAGATGGCTTCACATATTTACGGGGAACACTGGTTTTATGTAGCTATTACGGTTTCAATTTCTTTAATTGGAGTAGTTCTTTGGGGCACTCTTATGGGATCTATGCTGCCATTTATATTAAAAAAACTGGGATTTGACCCTGCATCTTCTTCTGCCCCATTTGTGGCAACCCTGGTAGATGTAACCGGCCTGGTTATATATTTTTCAGTTGCCATCATTACATTAAGCGGTAAGCTTTTATAAGCAATTAAAGCCTATTTTAAGCATTAAATTCAGGATTCATAAACGGATTATTTTTATATTTACAATATTAATTATATTCATAAGGTTTAATAAGTGAACAAATCAAAGAAAGTTAAAGGAATTATTCTCGCCGGGGGATCTGGTTCAAGACTTTACCCTATAACAAAAGTTTACAGCAAACAACTGGCGCTTATTTATGATAAGCCATTAATCTATTATCCTCTATCCATTTTAATGCTTGGCGGAATAAAAGATGTTTTAATAATTTCTAATGAAGAAACTATTCCGCTCTATCAACAATTATTTAACTCCGGAAGCGACATTGGGATGAATATTTCCTATGCAGTACAACCGGCACCAAATGGAATTGCTGAAGCATTTATTATTGGTGAAAAATTTATTGGCGATGATGATGTATGCCTGGTTTTGGGCGATAACATTTTTTATGGTGATCTGACTTTCTTTTATGAAGGCATTCAAAAAAATATTGGGGCAACAATTTTTGGCTATCAGGTTAATGATCCTGAAAGGTACGGAATAGTAGAGTTTGATGCAGAGGGTAATGCAATTTCAATTGAAGAGAAGCCTAAAAATCCAAAATCCCAATATGCAGTACCTGGACTTTATATTTATAACAATGAAGTAATTGATATTTCTAAAAATCTTAAACCATCATCCCGTGGTGAATTAGAAATTACAGATGTTAATAAAGAATATCTTAACAGAAAACAACTAAGAGTTGAAAAAATAGGCCGAGGCATTGCATGGCTTGATACCGGAACTCCCGAAGCATTGCTGCAGGCATCAAACTTTTTTGGAGTTATAGAAGACAGACAGGGATTGAAGGTTGCCTGTATTGAAGAGATTGCCTATCACAAAGGATTTATTAATAAAAATCAATTTGAAAATCTTGTGAATTCAATACCAAAATCATTGTATCGTACTTATCTTGAAAAAATATTAAAGGAAGGGTAATTAACTTGGAGGTAATTAAAACTGAAATTGATGGCTTGCTGATTATTAAACCTAAAGTTTTTGGAGATGCCAGAGGTTATTTTTTTGAGAGTTATAATAAAGACAGTTTTACTGATGCAGGAATTGATATTGAATTTGTGCAGGATAATATATCCAAATCAAAAAAGAATACAATACGGGGTTTGCACTATCAAATCGGAGAACGTGCACAGGGCAAATTGTGTAAAGTTATTTACGGTAAAGTATTGGATGTTGCAGTTGATTTAAGATTTGGTTCACCAACGTATGGCAAACATTTTTCTTTTGAATTATCTGAAGATAACCACGCTCAGATTTGGATACCCAAAGGATTTGCACATGGATTTTCAGTTCTATCGGACGAAGCAATTTTTTCTTATAAATGCACTGCTCTTTACAGCAAAGATGATGAACGTGCAATAATTTTTAATGATCCCGATTTAAATATTGATTGGAAAGTTAAAGATCCGATTGTATCTGAAAAAGATTTTAAAGCCCCATTTTTTAAAAACATCAAAAAAGAATTTACTTACTAAAATTTTATAATAAAGGAAATAATATGCGTGTACCACTCCTTGATCTTAAACCTCAATATCAGTCTTTAAAAAAAGAACTTGATGAAGCAGTAATTAAAGTTGCAGAATCCCAATACTTTATTCTTGGCCCGGAAGTAACCGGAATGGAAAAAGAGTTTTGCGATTACCTGCACTGTAAACATGCAATCGGTGTTTCATCCGGTACAGACGCATTGTTATTAGCATTAATGGCAATTGATATAAAGCCGGGCGATGAAGTTATTGTTCCGACTTATTCATTTTTTGCTACGGCAGGAGTTGTATCCCGACTAAATGCAACCCCGGTATTAATTGAAAATGATCCTGTAACATTTAATATGGATCCGAAAGATTTTGAAAAGAAAATTACTGCCAAAACTAAAGCTGTAATTCCTGTTCATCTATATGGGCAGAGTGCGGATTTAGAAGAAATAGTAAAAATTGCAAAGGCGCATAATATAGTTGTAATTGAAGACGCTGCACAGGCAATAGGAACACAATACAAAGATGGAAGATTTGTTGGAACGATCGGAGACATCGGATGTTTTTCATTCTTTCCAAGTAAAAATCTTGGATGTTATGGCGATGGCGGATTGGTTACAACAAACAATGATGATCTGGCCAAAATTCTTACAATAAAAAGAGTACATGGCGGCGAACCAAAATATTATCACAAAGTTATTGGTGGAAATTTTAGAATTGATGCTTTACAGGCAGCAGTTTTAAGAGTTAAACTTCCGCATCTTGATAAATGGTCTGAAAAAAGAAGATACAATGCAAATTATTATACAAAACTTTTTATTGAAGCCGGTTTGGCAGAAGAAACCGGGAGAATAAAATTTGATGACAAAAATAAAGTGCTTCTTCCTAAAGCGGTTTATGAAAAATCAGGGGCTAAGAATTATCACATTTACAATCAATACATTGTTCGTGTTGAAAAGAGAGATGCAATGAGAGAGTTTTTGGCTAAAAATGAAATCGGTTCGGAAATTTATTATCCGGTGCCATTCCATTTACAAGAGTGCTTTAAAGATCTCAATCATAAAAAAGGAGATTTTCCTGTTTCTGAATTTTCTGCCAATACATCTATTGCACTTCCGATTTATCCGGAATTAACAGAAGAGCAGTTAATGTTTGTTGTTGAAACTTTTAAAAATTTTTTTCTTAAATAAATAAAGTTGATGTTAAAAAAAATATTTCTATTTCTAGTTTTCAGTAGCTTAACTTTTTCGCAGGTAGTTTACGAACCGTTGTACAGAGATGTTTACTCTTTTTTATCAAGGCTTAGTCAAAAATCAATTATTGTTTTTGATGATCAAATAAGACCGGTTAGCCGTAAATATATTGCCCAAAAGTTACTCGAAGCATCTGAGAACTCATCTAAATTAACTGCACTAGAAAAACAGGAACTGGAATTTTTTAATAAGGATTTTAAGTTTGAATTTGATTTAATCAAAAAAGTTGAAACAGATTCCTCTCAACTTAAAATATTTGGTTATGATGATGGGGATCGGTTAAGACTTTTTAGTTATAGAGATAATCGATTTAGCATTAATGTGAGTCCAATTTTGGGAATGAAAATAGGATCACGTGATAGTGAAAAATTAACGCATATCTGGAACGGGATTTACACTTATGGCTATGTAGATAATTTTATAGGCTTCAGTTTTGATTTTAGAGATAATCAGGAAAAAGGTACTGCTATTGATAAATACAAGAATTTTACACCGGTTACAGGGGTAGATGCAAGGACGGTGGATAACATTGTAGATTATCCAAATAATAAGATGGAGTACAGCGAAGTGAACGCAGTACTTGCAACGGACTGGAGTTGGGGTTCAATATCTGTTGGAAAAGGTTTTCATGAGTGGGGATATGGTGAAAGCGGATTACTTGTGCTTTCTCAAAAACCTCCATCTTATGGATTTATTAGACTGGATATTAATCCCGTCAGCTGGTTAAAGTTTAATTATATGCATGGCTGGCTCTCTTCTGATATTCCTGATTCAAATTCTTTTTTTTATAATAAAGCAGGAACAATTAGTTTCTCTTTTAAAGATAAATTTATAGCTACACATTCTTTAATTATAACTCCGCTTACCGGTTTGGATCTGGCTGTTGGCGAATCAATTATTTATGATGATAAGCTTGAATTTTTGTATTTGATCCCAATTATGTTTTTCAGACTGGCTGATCATCAGCTAAGTAATCAAACAAACGCAGCAGGGGGCAATGCACAATTCTTTTTTTCTGCAAGCTCCAAAGGACAAATAAAAAATACTCATCTATACGGAACGCTATTTATTGATGAAATTACTTTAAGCGGTTTATTTGATGCGTATAAACAAAGAAACCAGTTGGGATTTACACTTGGAGGTTCAATTACAGATTTACCATTAGAAAATCTTACAGCTACAGTTGAATACACAAAAATTTATCCGTTTGTTTACAATCATTATATTCAAACCAAAGATTATAAAAGTGATAATTATACACTTGGTCATTGGATGGGAAATAATGCCGATCAGATTTATTTATCACTTAACTACAGAATTTTTCGTGGATTGCAAACAACAGTCTGGGGCCAGTACATTCGTAAAGGTGAAGCAGGTAATATTCAGCAGCAATACAATATTCAACCGCAGCCGCCGTTTTTATTTGGGCTCAGAAAAAATTATTCTTATTTAGGGGCAGAGATTAAATATGAGTATACTCATGAACTTTTTGCTAAATTAAATTTTCAAACTACAAATTCTTCTATTCAACAGCAGGATTTTAGTTTTGTTGATAAAAGATTAAATGAATTCTATTTTTCTGTTTATTATGGATTGTGATAAATCATGAAAAGATTGATTGATAAAAAAATATATCTTGCAGGGCACAATGGGATGGTTGGTTCTGCTATTTTTAGAGAACTTAATACTCTTGGATATAAAAATATTATTCATAAAGAACTTTCTGAACTTGATCTGAGAAATCAATCATCTGTAGAAAAATTTTTTAATGAGCAAAAACCTGAAGTTGTTATTATTGCCGCTGCAAAAGTTGGAGGCATTTTAGCTAATAACACGTACCGTGCTGAATTTTTGTATGATAATTTAATGATCGAAGCAAATCTTATTCATGCTTCATTTCTAAATAAAGTAGAAAAAGTTGTATTCCTGGGTAGCTCATGTATTTATCCAAAGCTGGCACCGCAACCACTGAAAGAAGAATATCTTTTATCAGATTATCTTGAATTTACCAATGAACCATATGCCATTGCTAAAATAGCCGGAATAAAATTGTGCGAAAACTATTATCGGCAGTATAATTGTAATTTTATTTCAGCAATGCCCACCAATCTTTACGGACCAAATGATAATTTTAACTTAGAAACATCCCACGTTCTTCCGGCACTCATCAGAAAATTTCACGAAGCAAAAGTTCAGAAAAAAGAATCGGTTGTAATTTGGGGAACAGGAAAACCGCTGCGTGAATTTATGTATGTTGAAGATCTTGCAAACGCAATTGTATTTATGATGGAAAACATAGAAGCCGGGGATCTTTATGATAACGGAATTACTCATCTTAATGTTGGTACAGGTAAAGATATTTCTATTTCGGATCTTGCTAAACTTGTAGCTGAGATAACCGGATTTGAGGGAAAAATTGTTTATGATTCATCCAAACCGGATGGTACACCGAGAAAACTTATGGATGTATCACGATTAAATTCTCTTGGCTGGAAATATAAAACAGAGTTACAGGATGGAATATCCAAAACATATAATTTTTTTAAAGCAAATTTTTCATAAGGCATAAATGAAAGCATTAATTACCGGCATAACAGGACAGGACGGAAGTTATTTAACCGAAATACTCCTGGAAAAAGGATATGAAGTACACGGAATAATTAGAAGAAGCAGTTCATTTAACACAGGCAGAATAGATCATTTATACGAGAATAAAGAAATTCTTAATAAAAAATTGTTTCTTCATTACGGCGATCTTGTTGATACAAGTAACTTAAATCGTTTGCTTGAAAAAATTCAGCCCGATGAAATCTATAATCTTGCAGCTCAAAGCCATGTAAAAGTATCATTTGAAGTACCTGATTATACTGCTCAGGTGGATGCACTTGGAACTCTAAGATTTCTTGATGCAATCCGCGAAGTTGGATTACGAAAAGTAAAATTTTATCAGGCTTCTACAAGTGAACTATTTGGAAAAGTTCAGCAGATACCGCAAAGTGAAAAAACACCTTTTTATCCGCGATCACCATATGGAGTTGCAAAACTTTATGGTTATTGGATAATTGTAAACTATCGGGAGGCTTATAATATTTTTGCCTGTAATGGAATTTTATTTAATCACGAATCGCCCAAAAGAGGTGAAACTTTTGTAACAAGAAAAATAACTCGTGCTGCATCAAGAATAGCTGCAGGACTGCAATCAAATCTTTCACTTGGTAATCTTGATGCAAAACGTGATTGGGGATATGCTCCGGAATATTGCGAAGGAATGTGGAGAATCCTCCAGTACAAAAATCCCGAAGATTTTGTACTTGCTACCGGACAGACAAATACTGTAAGAAAATTTGTTGAATTAACTTTTAAACATCTTGGTATTGAATTAGTATGGAAGGGTAAAGGTATTAATGAAAGAGGTGTTATAAGTAAAATTGATTTTGACCTTGCCAAATCACTGATAAACTTTAATAAAAACTCCAGGTTTTATAAGTATGATTTTACAAAAAATCTTAAAAAAGGCACTACTGTAATTACCGTTGATCCAAATTATTACCGCCCGACTGAAGTAGATTTGCTTATTGGTGATCCATCAAAAGCTAAAAAATTATTAGGATGGAAAGCAAAAACAAAATTTGAAGATCTTGTTCAGATTATGATAAAATCTGATATGGATAAAGTTTTAAGAAGAGGATACTAAAAAGATTTTTTTCATTAATTATTCGAGGTTAATATGTTTGATTCTAATTATAAATTCACAAGCGTTGAAAGATTTTTAAAGTATGTTAAATACGATACTCAATCAGATGAAGAATCAACTTCATTTCCGTCCACAGAAAAACAAAAAATTCTCTCTAAAGATCTTGCAGAAGAGTTAAAGCAGCTTGGATTAAAAGATGCACATATGGATGAATGGGGTTATGTAATGGCTACGCTGCCATCTAATACTGATAAAAAAGTTGATCCTATTGCATTCATTGCTCACGTTGATACTTCTCCCGCTGTAACTGGAAAAAATGTTAAACCAATGATTAGGAAAAATTACCAGGGTGGTGATATTAAACTTGAGAATGGTGAATGGGTTATTTCTGTAAAAGATAATCCTGATCTTAAAAACATGATTGGATTTGATATTATTACCACGGATGGTTCCACTTTGCTTGGTGCAGATAATAAAGCCGGCGTTGCAGAGATAGTTGATGCAATTAATTACTTATTAACTCATCCCGAAGTAAAGCACGGTGACATAAAAGTTTGTTTTACCCCGGATGAAGAAGTAGGGCGGGGTACTGAAAAGATTGATCTAAAAAAACTTGGGGCAAAGTATGCTTATACAATCGACGGATCAAGTTTGGGCGAACTGGAAACAGAAACATTTTCTGCTGATGCTGTCGTTATTAAATTCTTTGGAAAAAATATTCATCCCGGTTACGCAAAAAACATAATGGTAAATTCTGTTAAAGTTGCCGCACATTTTATTGATAATCTTCCCAAAGGCACACTCTCACCTGAAACTACCGAAGGCAGAGAAGGATATGTTCATTGCGGTTCTTTTAATGGTAACGAAGAATTAACAACTTTAAAATTTATTATACGCGATTTTGAAACTGCAAAGCTAAAAGAATATGAAGAGTTGCTTAAAAAATTAGCTGAAGAAGTCGTATTAAAATTTCCCGGTTCAAGAATGGAATTTCAGGTAATTGAGCAATACAGAAATATGAAAGAAGTGTTGGATAAACATCCGCAAGTTACAGATTATGCCGTTGTTGCAATGGAAAGACTTGGGATAAAACCTATTATGCACCCGATACGCGGTGGCACGGATGGTTCCCGCTTATCTTTTATGGGATTACCTACACCAAATATTTTTGCAGGTGAACATAGTTTTCATTCACAACTTGAATGGGTTGCTGTTCAGGATATGGAAATGGCTGTTAAAACAATTGTAGAAGTAGCAAAGGTTTGGGAAGAAAAGGCTTAGTGGTTTGTAGTTGGTTGTAAGTAGTGGGTGGGATGGAAATGAATAATTCTAGAATTGAAGACTTGGAGATTTATCGAATTGCGCTCGAATTAAGTGATTTGATTTGGAATATGGTGATTGATTGGGATAGTTTTGTACGTAATACCGTCGGTAGTCAACTTGTAAGGGCTATTGATAGTGTTGCTGCAAATCTATCAGAAGGCTATGGTAGAGGTAGTAAAACTGATAATGCAAGATTGGCTAAGATTGCAAGAGGATCATTATTTGAATCTAAATATTGGTTGATTCAAGCTACTAAAAGAAAATTAATCTTGGACAGTGAAGCAAATAAAATTATTTCCCAAATAGAGATCTTATTACCAAGAATTAGTGCATATATTAATTGCCTTTTGAAAAACTCAAAGAGATAATGACAACCTACAACCTACTACCAACAACCCACTCTAAACCAGAACTAATGGCGCCTGCGGGTGATTGGATGATGCTGAGGGCTGCAGTTAGTAATGGTGCGGATGCGGTTTATTTTGGTTTGGATAAACTTAATATGCGTGCAAAGGCCGCAAACTTTTCCGTTGAAGAACTTCCTGAGATTATTTCATTCTGCAAGGAACACAAAGTAAAAACATATCTGACACTAAACACAATTGTTTTTGAAGAAGAGCTATCTGAGCTTGAAGAAATAATTATTGCTGCAAAGCAAAATGGTGTGGATAGAATTATTTGTTCTGATCTTGCAGTTGCAGATCTGTGCCACAAACATCAGTTCCCCTACTGCATATCAACACAAAGTTCAATTTCAAATTCACTTGCTGCAGATGTTTATAAAAGAATGTGTGCAGTTAGAATTGTTCTTGCAAGAGAATGTTCATTGCAGGAAATAAAAAACATAAGAAGTAAAACTGATTTAGAAATTGAAGCATTTGTTCACGGTGCTATGTGCATTGCCGTTAGC
>DASVGS010000203.1:0-3750 GCA_036379435.1 Ignavibacteriaceae bacterium | reverse complement strand
AATGATTTGATGAGTGATAGTGTAAGATTAATAATTGTACCTAGAAATTTAAATAAAGAAGAATTAAAGCAGTTTGAAAAGTGGGAGATAGTACCAAAAATTACCAAAATTGCTTATGACGCAATTGCTCTAATTGCAAGTAAGGATATTAAAGATAGCATTTATACCATTGATAAAATTAAATCATTAATTACTGATGAATCCGGTAATAAAAAATTAAAAAAAACTAAAATTGTTTTTGATAATAATAATTCCAGCACCGTTAGTTATATAAAAGATAAAACAGGAGTAGAAAACTTTTCATCAAATTGTTATGCACTTAAATCAAATCAAGCTGTTTTAGATTATGTATCCAAAGAACATGATTGTATTGGAATAATTGGAGTTAACTGGATCAGTGACCAGGATGATACAACTAATTTAAGTTTCCTAAAAAATGTCAAAGTATTGCAAATAGCTTCTGATGATAAATCAGAACCTTTAAAACCTTACCAAGCATACATCGCGCAAAAAACTTATCCATTCTACAGAGAAATTTATATCATTAGTAAAGAAGCTTATACAGGTCTTGGAACCGGTTTTACAGCTTTTGTTGCAAGTGAAAGAGGACAAAGAATAGTTCTTAAATTCGGACTTGTACCTGCTACAATGCCAATAAGGTTGGTAGAAATTATAAATGAAGATATTACAAATTAAGTGGTGAACAAATGCGTAAAAATCTATTACAAAGTTTAATAATATTATTAATATTTAATGTTGTTTCATCTGCTCAGGATATTGGAGTAGGATTAAAGTTAATTAGGAATGAAAAGTTTAATAACGCTAAGCTCTATTTTAATTCATTGCTTGGTACAAATAAAAAATCCGAATCATATTTTTATCTTGGCCAGATATACTATGAATTGGAACAATATGATTCAGCTAAAACAGCGTATCAAAATGGAGTCGCAGCTGATCCAGAACAACCTTTGAATTACGCCGGGTTGGTAAAAATTAATGTAATATCAAATGATAAATCTGCATCTGATAATAATTCTAAAACTGCAATAGAATTAGGCGAAGAAATAAATCCATTAGTATATGTTGTCTTATCTGAAGCATACTCTAATCTTAAAATAAAGCAGTATGACAAAGCATCTGAGCTATTATCGACAGCTATTTCAATTGATAAAAATTCCATTGATGCGCTATTAAGTTTGAGTAAAGTAAATATATTAAAAGGCAATGGTACTGCAGCAATAACTAATTGCGAAGAAGTATTAAAAATTGATAGCAAAAATCCCGAAGCTTTAACATTAAAAGCAAAAGTTTATACATTAATAAATAAAAACAATGAAGCGATTGATTTACTGAAGGAAGCAATTAATAATGATTCCACGTATTCACCTGCATTTAACGAAATGGCTGAACTTTATGCAACTCTAAAAGATTATTCAAAAGCCGCTGAGTATTATGAAAAATATATTCAGGCTTCCGAAATCACCTTAGAAAAACAAAAACGATATGCCTCGATTTTATATATAAATAAAGAGTATTCTAAGGCAATCAACATTTTAGAAGATGTAATAAAAGTAGATAATAATTCTGTATCATCAATGCGGATTATTGCATACTCGTATTTACGCCAGGAAGATGTTGAAAAGAGTAAGTACTATTTTGAAAAATTATTTGAGATTAAATCTGCAGATATTCTTTCAACTGATTATGAAAATTATGCTGAACTTTTAAGTAAATCCGGTAATGACTTACAGGCCTTGGATTATTTAAAAAAAGTTGTTGATATGGACAGCACAAGAAAAGATATATTGACAAAAATGTCAGTTATATACTTTAAAAATAAAAACTGGGATGGGGTTATTTCAACATTAACACGAAAAGGTAATTTAACAGCCCAGGAATTATTTGATTTGAGCAAAGCATATATTTTTAAGGGTGATGGAAATATAACAAATGCATTACAGATGCTAACCGGTAAAATAAAACTTGAGGTAGAACAAATTGACAAGATCCGGCAATTGCTATTATACTATCAACGCGATCTGGATTTGGCTAATAAGGATAATCAAAAAAAAATAGATGCTAAAAATAAAACTCTCCAGGATGTTGAATCATTACTAAAACAAAATCAGAAATCAGACTGGAGCAAGATAAGAGATAGCTGGAGTGATCTAATTGACACAACTATAAGTACTGAATATTCAAGTGCAGATACATGTTTGAATAAATTAATTAATAAAGCACCAAATCTTACAATTGCATACATCTGGCAGGCAAGAGTAAAAGCTAATTTTGATCCTGAATCAGAAAATGGATCGGCAAAACCTTATTATGAGAAATTTATAGAGTTAGCAAAACCTGAACAGGATAAGTTTAAAAAAGAGTTGGTCGAATCTTATTCGTATCTGGGGTACTACTACTATTTGCAAAAAGATAATCAAAAATCTAAAGAGTACTGGCAGGAAGTAATAACAATTGAACCTGATAATAAACAAGCAATTGATGTGATTAAATTATTAAAGTGATTAGCTTTAAAAATATGATGCTTAAACTAAATCATAAAAATAAATTTCTGAATGAATTATTAATTTTCTTATTAATTAGCTGGCAGATAATTAATGTATCTCTTATTTCAAGCAATTGTGGTGTTCAGTATCAAAACGATAAAGGTAATCTGCAAAGTATAATCTCTTCCAATGATTACTCTCCTGAACCTGTATTGATAAAAAAGAATTCAAAGGAATTGCAGGTTTTAATTCCTTTGCTAGAAAAACAAAAATATAAGATTGTTTCAAAGTATAATATCTATTATGAAAAACTATTACTTTTGATCTGTTCAAATGAAGAAGAAGAAATTTATTTTCTGGATGTTAATTATAAAAATTTAAATCCAAGAAGCCCCCCAGCCAACCTTATCTAAATTACAATCTATGATTGTGGTCTCAGATAAATCTTTTTGATTTATTTGATGAAATTAAGAACTACCGACTAGTTAATACAAAAGTTATACTACAAAACTTCGTACAGTTAAAGGAGTACATAAAATGAAAAAGATTCAATTAATATCTTCTATTATACTCATATGTATCGTCATCTATGGGAACACTTACGCCCAACTTATAAATATTCAAAGATTTATAGGAAAATCTCAGATAGATTTAATAAATGAATTGGGTGCACCTGTTCATTTTGATAATAGTAATCCATCTATGATGTTCATGAATTATAATTTTCTTTCTATACAATGTATAGCAGATCAGAATAGCATATATAAAGTGCAATTGAGTAGAAACTATACATCAGAAAAAGAAGCTTATGATGATATCAGGGATTTTATACTGTGTTCAACCAGAGAAGGCTTTTTGAGTGATTCTATATCATCAAGATATTACACCCTTGAAAGCAAGGATATTAATACAGAAATAACCATTGAACAACAAAATGACAGCCCCAATCTGTTACTTAAGATTGTTGCATCAAGTAAACAATCGAACAAATGAGTGGTGAAATCCTTTAAAATTAAATATGTCAATCGATATACTGATTGCTTAAATCAGCAATTTCATAATTAATAATTTTTAATTAGTAAAAAGAAAGATCAGGTAATTAAATGAACGAAAACGATCCTAAAGAAAGAACGATTTTAGATTTAATTAAAGATTTATTAAAACTAGTAATTCCTTTTATCATCATTTATATAGTTTATATTTTATTCTTAAAATAGTCGATATATCTTTACTTAAAAAAATGATT
>DASVGS010000202.1:0-3162 GCA_036379435.1 Ignavibacteriaceae bacterium | reverse complement strand
CTGTATACGCTAATGTTACTGCTAAACCCGTTACCCGAAAAGATGAAATAAAAAATTTATTACATCAACAAGTCACTGCTCCTGTAAGATGGGAAGAAACTATTACCAATATGATTGCTGATGGATTTGATGAGTTCTATGAAATCGGACCGGGTAAAGTATTACAAGGCTTGGTAAAACGTATCAATCCTGATGTTAAGTTATATGGAATCGAAAAGTATGAAGATCTGGAGAAATATATCTGATGGAAATTAATACAAAACCAAAATTCAGTAAAGAAATTAATGGCGTCTATATTGATCCTCAAATTTTTACGTTTAAATTTTCTTGCAGATGTGGTGGAGAGTGCTGTAATTACGGAGTGTATACAGATCTAAAAGAACACGAATACATTTTAAGCATTAAAGATAAAATAATTCCATTGCTCGATGAGTCCCAAAGCAAAAATGTTTCGGAATGGTTTGAAGAACCTGAAGAGGATGAAGATTTTGAATCCGGTGTTGCAGTAGGCACTGAAATAATAAATGGCAAATGCACTTTTTTAGATAAAAATGGTTTATGCACACTTCAAAAATTGGCCATTATGGAAAATGAACATAAATGGAAATACAAACCTATTTATTGCGTTCTATTTCCTCTTACAATATTTGAAGGTGCATTAACAATAGATGATGAACATATAGATCGATTAAAAACCTGCAGCAAAGATCCGATTAAAGAAACTACAATATATGAGGCTTGTAAAGAAGAGCTTTTGCATTTTTTTGGTCCAGAAAAATTTAACGAACTTGAAAAGTATAAAGATGAATATTTAAAGAATTATTATTCCGGAGTAAATAATAATGGCAAGTAAAATTGTTGAATCACATAATAAGAGAGCAATAGTAACTGGCGGTACTCGCGGAATCGGAAGAGCAATTGTTAAAGAACTTGCTTCAAGAAGTTGCTGTGGAGTTTTGTTTTCTGATGTAGCGTTTGTTTACAATAGTTGTGATGAATGTGCAGAGGAATTAATAAAGGAAATCGATTTTCCGGGTACAAAAATATACGGCTTTAAAGCAGATGCTTCTTCAATGGAACAGGCACAGGCTACCGTTGATGAAGCAATTGAAAAGCTTGGAGGCGTTGATATATTAATCAATAATGCCGGAATTACTCGTGATAATTTATTATTAAGAATGGCGGAAAAAGATTTTGATGATGTAATAAATGCAAATCTTAAAAGCGTTTTTAATTATACGAAAGCAGTACTTAAACCTATGATTGCACAGCGCTATGGACGAATTGTAAATATAGCTTCTGTTGTTGGCTTAATTGGAAATGCAGGTCAATCTAATTATTCCGCTTCCAAAGCCGGAGTTATAGGATTTACTAAATCAATGGCTCGTGAACTTGCGTCAAGAAATATAACAGTAAATGCGATAGCACCGGGATTTATTCAAACTGATATGACAAATAAGCTTACTGAAGATCAAATAAAAAAATTAGTTCAAAATGTTCCAATGGCAAGATTGGGCAAACCTGAAGACGTGGCTAAAGTTGTAGCCTTTTTATGCAGCAAAGACGCTGATTATATTACAGGTCAGGTTATTGCTGTTGATGGCGGAATGACAATGTAATAGATAATTCTATTTGTTTCTTAGATTTTAATTTTATTAAATTTAGACCAATAAATAATAACTCAAATAAAACAAAACTAAAAAAAGAGGAAGTACTATGGATGTTGAAGCTAAAGTGAAAGAGATTATAATTGATAAATTAGGTGTTGAGGAATCTCAAATCACTCCTGAAGCATCATTTACAAATGACTTAGGTGCCGATTCACTTGATATAGTTGAATTAGTTATGGGATTTGAAAGCGCTTTTCAAATTTCAATACCTGATGAAGATGCAGAAAAAATAGGAACAGTTGGAGATGCTGTTAAGTATCTCTCAGAAAAATTAGCTTAAATAGTTAGTCGGGATTTATTTCCCGACTTAAACTTGCCCCAAAATGTCTTTACATCTTAATTCAGGTGGATGCAGATGAGGTATTATGTCTAAAAAAAGGGTTGTTATAACCGGAGTTGGTGCCGTTACACCAATAGGACTTGATGTTACAGAATTTTGGAACGGTCTTATTTCCGGTAAAAATGGCGTTGCTCCAATCACTCATTTCGATGCTTCCAAATTTGATACTCAATTTGCCGCAGAGGTTAAAAATTTCAATCCAGATAATTACTTTGATAGAAAAAGTGTAAAAAGATTAGATAAATTTTCTCAGTTTGCACTTGCTGCTTCAGTTCAGGCTATTGAGGATTCTGAAATTAACTTAGAAAAAATTGATAAAGACAGAGCAGGGGTGGTTTATGGAAGTGGTATTGGTGGATTGGAAACTCTTCAGAACGAACACTGGAAATATTTTCAGGATAAAAATCCTGGCACTATAAGTCCTTTCTTTGTTCCAATGATGATTTCTGATTTAGCAGCAGGGCAGATTTCTATAAGGTTTGGGTTAAGAGGACCGAATTATGCTACCACCTCGGCTTGTTCTACTGCTTCGCACGCGATATCAGATGCATATATGATACTCGAAAGAGGAGCAGCTGACATAATGGTTTGCGGTGGTAGTGAAGCCTCAATAACAGAAATTGGTGTTGGCGGGTTTAATGCAATGCGGGCTTTATCAACCTGGAACGATAGATATCTGGAAGCATCAAGACCCTTCGATAGAGACAGAAATGGTTTTGTTATGGGTGAAGGTGCAGGTACTCTAATTTTGGAGGAACTTACCCATGCGCTTAACAGAGGTGCAAAAATATATGGAGAATTAGCTGGAATCGGATTAACTGCGGATGCTCATCACATTACTGCTCCTGCGCCGGGTGGTGAAGGTGCTGTAAGGTCTATGAAAATTGCTGTTGAAGATGCCGGACTAAATCTTACAGACATTGATTATATTAATGCTCATGGAACATCTACACCTCATAATGACATTAATGAAACAAAAGCTATAAAGACTTTGTTTGGTAAACATGCATATAATCTTATTGTCACTTCAACTAAATCGATGACAGGACATTTGTTAGGTGCCGCCGGTGGAATTGAAGCGATTGCAACTTTATTATCGATAAAAAATAATTTAATTCCTCCTACAATAAATCTGGATAATCCGGACCCTGA
>DASVGS010000201.1:0-7661 GCA_036379435.1 Ignavibacteriaceae bacterium | reverse complement strand
AAATATTTAACGCCAAAATTAATTTTGATTTTGATGAAGGCGTAAAGTTATTTCTTGATGAGAAAAATTATTTTGTACCGGTTTATGATTTTTCTGAATAAAAAAATATTGTTTGTATTTCCTTTGCTCATTATAAATGTGCTATCACAAAACACAAAGCAGCAGCAATATGAATATGCCTACAATCTTTTTGCACAGGAAAAATTCTTTGATGCGATAACAGAATTAAAACGCCTGCAATTCTTTGATAAACAAAATGCGTATTCATTCCAAACTAATTTATTAATAGGAAAGTGTTATAAAGCGGGTGCAAAGTTTGATGATGCAATAAAGTATTTTACACTTGCAGAAATTAATTCCAGAAATGATTCCGAATATTTTGAAGCCCAAATTTTAAATATAAGAACTAATATTTTGCGCCGGACAAATAAACAAGCTGAAAGAATGTTGAATAAATTATTAGCAGATAAACGATTTATCTTTATAGAGAAGGAAATAAAATACTGGGTTGGCTGGAATCTTATGTTTACAAACCAGTGGCAAAGCGCTTATCTAAAATTTAAAGAAGAAGATCTTGACACTACTCTTGCAAATTTATGTAAATCCGTTGATGAAAAATTATACTCAGAAAACTTTGCAAAATATAGTTCATATATAATCCCCGGTTTAGGGCAAATTTACACGGGAGAATATTTAAGCGGTGCGCTCTCACTCGGTTGGAATATACTGTTTGGTTATTTAACCATTAATTCTTTTATTGAAGATAGGGCATTGGATGGATTGATTATTGGCAATTTATTATGGCTAAGATTTTATTCAGGGAATATTAAAAATGCTGAAAAATTTGCAGCACAAAAGAATTTGCAATTATCAAATGATGCCTTAGAATATTTGCAAAAAAACTTTTATGGAGAAAGACCATAAAAAAATGCAGATAGTAATGTACATTTTCCTCCATTAAGTATTATATTTTTAGTTACAAAATCTTAAAATCTATTTATATGCTTAAATTCAATTTTTTCTTCAAGAAATTATAAGGAGTAAAATGAAAAATAAAGGAATGATGATTGGTTGTGCTATAGGCGGCGTTGTTCTTTTAGCTGTTGCTATGTTAGTTTTTTGGGGAATTAGCACATACAATAATATGGTTACCTTGGATCAGGCTGTTGTACAACAATGGTCTCAAGTTGAAAACCAATATCAACGCAGAGCAGATCTTATTCCTAACTTGGTTAATACCGTAAAAGGTTACGCTGATTTCGAAAAGGAAGTTCTTACAAGAGTTACAGAAGCAAGGGCAAGCGTTGGTAAATTCAATATTACTCCAGAACTCCTTAATGATCCGCAGGCATTTGCAAAATTTCAATCATTGCAGGGCGAACTAAGCAGTGCACTTTCAAGATTATTAGTTACTGTCGAAAATTATCCACAGTTAAAAGCTAATGAAAACTTTCTACAGCTTCAGGCTCAATTAGAGGGAACTGAAAATAGAATTTCTGTTGAGAGAAAAAAGTTTAATGAAGTTGTTCAGCAGTATAATACAACTATAAAAAGATTTCCGGCTTCAATGTTTGCAGGAATGTTTGGTTTTGGAGAAAAACAGTACTTTAAATCTGTACAGGGTGCAGATACTCCGCCTAAAGTAGAATTTTAAGTAATGAAATTATACTTTTTTTTATTTCTGATTTTAATTTCGCCTGTATTTGCACAACCGGAAATACCGGCGTTAAAAATGTGGGCAACAGATTTGACAGGTACCCTAACTCAATCTGAATTAAATCAATTAAATACAAGATTAAAATCGTATGCTGATACAACTTCCAATCAAATAATAGTGCTGATGATTCCATCGCTGAATGATTATCCGATCGAAATGCTTTCTGAAGAAATTGCTACAAAAAATAAAATTGGTACCAAAAAAAATAATAATGGTATATTATTATTAATTGCAAAGGATGATAGAGAATTAAGAATTGAAGTAGGATATGGATTGGAGGGTGTTGTACCGGATGCCATTGCCAGTTCAATTATTAGAAATGTGATACGTCCACAATTCAGGGATAACAATTATTATCTTGGTATTAATGATGGAATAGACGCAATCATTAAAGCTATTGGAGGAGAGTATAAATCTGAGAATTCTGAGGAGGAAGAAGGATTTCCGTTTATAATTTTTATAATTATAATTTTCGTGATTTTTATTTTTATGAAAGGCGGTGGTCCTTTTGTTCCAGGTGGAATTTACAGAACAGGAACGAGATCCGGCGGTTGGACGAGCGGGACGAGCAGCTGGGGTGGCAGCAGCGGTTGGAGTGGTGGTGGAGGATTTAGTGGTGGCGGAGGTTCTTTTGGCGGCGGCGGAGCCAGTGGAAGTTGGTAAATTATTTAAAATTTACATCTTTTTTGATTGTACCTTGAACAATAGTCTGACTTTTCATAAAATGGAGTACAGTTTTAGAAATATTTTTATTCACATTATTCAGATAAGAATTTAAGGAGATTTTAACATGGCTATAATGATAACTGAAGAATGCATCAATTGTGGAGCTTGCGAGCCTGAATGCCCTAATACAGCAATTTATGAAGGTGGTGTTGATTGGGAATTGGCGGGTGCTCATTTTGGAAAAGATGATGCAGCTCCTTCAGGGGCTACGGGATTTTACTCAACTGACTTTTTCTACATCGTTCCCGATAAATGTACAGAATGCAAAGGATTCCATGATGAACCACAATGTGCGGCTGTTTGTCCGGTTGATTGTTGTGTTCCTGATCCAAACCACGTTGAAGATGTTGATACATTACTAAAAAGAAAAGAATATCTGGACGGAATAGGCAGATAATTATTAAAAAAACGGCTGCCTGAAAAGTAATTTTTAACGTTAAACATGGCAGTAAAAACAGAATCACTTTCAGACAGCCGCTTTTTAAATTTAATATTAATATCAATTCATCAATCTCATAAATCTTAACATTTCCATTTTTTTATTCTTATTTTACTTCATTAGTAATTATCAAATTTATTAATTATGCAAGTTGGCAAATACAAACTATTAACAATAATTTCAGGTTATATTAGTTTAGACGGCGGGGCAATGTTTGGTATAATTCCTAAAACACTTTGGGAAAAAACGAATCCGGCAGATGAACAAAACAGAGTAACATTATCTACAAGAAATCTTTTATTAATTTCGGATGACAAAAAGATTCTGATAGATACCGGTATGGGAGAAAAGTGGGATGAAAAATCAAAAAACATTTATAACATAAAAACCAATTTAAATCTTGATGCGGCACTAAGACAATTTGGAATTTTGCCTGATCAGATTACAGATGTGTTATTAACTCACCTTCATTTTGATCATACAGGTGGTTCTACAAAGATTGTTGATGGTAAGATTTTACCCGCTTTTACTAATGCCAAATATCATGTACAGAAAAAGAACTATGATTGGGCAATCAATCCTTCTGACAGAGATAAGGGAAGTTATATAAAAGATAATTTTGAACCTCTGCACAAAGAAGGAGTTCTTAATTTTATAGAGGGAGAAACAAACTTTGATGAAAATATTTCTTTTAAAATAATTAATGGTCATACATTTGCACAGCAAATGATACTTATATCTGATTCTGTAAATAATGTTTTATACTGCTGCGATTTAATGCCTTTCGTTTCACAAATCAGAGTTCCATATATAATGGGCTATGATTTACAGCCACTGGTTACTGTTCAGGAAAAAAAGAGGTACCTTAAATTAGCGGCTGATGAGAACTGGTATTTGTATTTCGGTCATGATCCTGAATTTGCACTAGCCACTGTTAAGCATTCAGAAAAAGGAATTGTGCCGGATAAATTATTTAAGGATTTTGAATAGATGGAAGAAAGCTTTACAAAAATCTGTAACCTATCTGATTTAAAAGAAAATCAAGGAAAACGATTTTTAATTAATGATGTTGAAGTAGCAGTATTTAAAGTAGATAGCCGGGTGTACGTACTAAATAATATTTGTCCTCATCAGCATACTGCATTAATTTATGATGGTTTTATTGAAGATGGTTGTGTCGTTTGTCCTGCACATGGATGGATGTTCAATCTAAAAACAGGATTACAACCTACCGGTGCAAGAGGTTTGGATACATACAAGGTTCAAATTAATGGTGATGAGGTGTACGCATCTATAAAAGCAAAAGAACTTAAGTGGTAAAAAACTATAATTTAATTGCACTGGCACTAAAAGTTAAAGCTTGATTTCAAGCTTAACAAATAAGTAATTATCATACTGAATATGACTTTATAAAAAATGTCTAGACTAACTAATCAGATAGTAATCGAGAAAGCAAAACAGCTTGGATTTGATCTTGTTGGTTTTGCAAAAGCAGATTTGTTTGAAGATGAATATGAAAAACTTGTTCAATGGCTGGATCAAGGATATCATGCATCGATGGGATATATGGAAAGAAATTTACATAAAAGAAAAAATGTAAAAGAAATTCTTCCATCTGCAAAAAATATTATTTCTCTTGCTCTTAACTATTACACACCTGAAAATCATTCCAGTGAAACAGATAGAGAAAAAAATCACCAACCAATAGGCAAAGTTTCCCGGTATGCTTGGGGAAAAGATTACCATCTGATCATCTGGCAAAAGTTAGATGAACTTGAAACAATGCTAACAGAAATTGATCCTGAATTTGAATCATTGTCTTATGTGGATACTGGTCCGGTGATGGATAAAGCCTGGGCTGTGCGGGCAGGAATTGGTTGGATGGGAAAACATACAAACATAATCAATCCCGAAATAGGAAGCTGGTTTTTTATTGCAACATTAATTACGAATTACGAGTTTGATTATTCAGAAATAATTACTGATCACTGCGGTACGTGTACATTATGTATTGATGCATGTCCCACAAAAGCAATTGTTAAAGATTATGTTGTTGATGCAAACAAATGTATTTCATTTCACACAATTGAGAATAGAGAGGAAATACCTATTGAATTAAAAGGAAAATTTGATAACTGGATTTTTGGCTGTGATGTTTGTCAGGATGTTTGTCCATGGAATAAAAAATTTTCTGAAAATACCCGGATAAAGGAATTCTATCCTCAAAACAAAGAATTAACTTTTGATGAGGTAAAAAAATTAGACAATCACACTTTTAAAGAAAGATTTATGGAGAGCCCAATAAAAAGAACTAAACTAAAAGGATTGCAGCGCAATGCCAGGTTTTTGTTTGAATGAATGCACATTACTTCTTGAATCTTCATTAACTTATCTGAATCTTACAAGTACAAAAAAATAAATCTTTGCTCATAATCAGTTTTGGAGAAAAAATGTCTGAACAAGCAAATCAAAAAAATCATTTTAAAGTATTAATTATTGGATCTGGCCCGGCGGGTTTAACTGCGGCAATTTACACAGGCAGAGCAAATCTTAATCCGGCCATATTTGAAGGAATGCAGCCGGGTGGTCAGCTGACTATAACCACAGAAGTTGAAAACTATCCCGGATTTGAACATGGAATAGATGGCCCGGCACTAATGGATATTATGCGTAAACAAGCACAAAGATTTGGGGCACAATCATTTTATAAGGAAATAACTGAAGTTGATTTTTCTACACGCCCATTTAAAGTAAAGTCTTATGATGAAAATTATACTGCTGATTCAATTATCATCTCAACAGGCGCATCTGCAAAATTACTGGGATTAGAAAGTGAAAATAAATATATGGGTTACGGAGTTTCTGCTTGTGCAACCTGTGATGGTTTTTTCTTTAAAGGATTAAAAATAATTGTTGTTGGCGGCGGGGATACCGCAATGGAGGAGGCAAACTTTTTAACAAAATTTGCCAGCGAGGTTACTATTATCCATAGAAGAGATGAATTCCGTGCATCAAAAATTATGACTGAACGGGCACAAAGAAATCCCAAAATAAAATTCCTGACCAATAAAATAGTTAGAGAGGTAATAGGCATTGAAGAGAATGGCAGGAAAAGTATGACCGGTGTAATTCTTGAGGATACAAAAGATCATACGTTATCAGAATTTAAAGCTGACGGTATGTTTCTCGGAATCGGTCATCAGCCCAATACAAAATTATTTGAAGGGATTCTTGATATGGATGAAACCGGTTATTTAATTACAAAGCCGGGATCAACCTACACAAATATTGAAGGTGTTTTTGCAGCCGGTGATGTTGCTGATCATGTGTATCGACAAGCGGTTACTGCTGCAGGTACAGGCTGTATGGCGGCATTAGATGCTGAGCGCTGGTTGGAAGCGCAGGAGGGTTAAACTAAAACCCCTTCCATTTTGGAAGGGGTTTTTTTTGTTATCTGTTTTTTGACTTCATTTTATCTGCTAATAAATTAGCCAAAACAAAACCGATTCCAGTTCCAACAAATAATGATAATAGAACCCAGAAATCTTTTGTTGTTGAATCCTGCATCATCATTCCAAAACCGAGACCCAATCCAAAGAAGATAGAGATTATTCCAATTTTCATTAATCCTAATCCATCTCTTTTTTCTTCAAAGAATTTTTTAATCTCTTCTGCCGAAAGTCCTTTTTCTATGAGCATTTGCTTTTCTTTAGACTTTAAATAAAAGTAAATGATAAGTATTACGCCAATTACAAGCGTAATAATAATTGGGATAAATACTGCTACAACTTCTGAGGCCATTTTATTTCTCCTTTTGGTTAATTCTTTTATTCAAAGAATTTTTTGTTGATAAAATTAATATCTAAAAATCATTCTGTCTGATAGATTTGACTAATTTTTATTGAATTAGGTTACAGATTGATTATAAACTAAATTCAATCTAAATTTCTTCCGTCTAAACATATTTGTAACCTTTGATAACGATTTTTAGTCTATAAACAAGATGAAAAACCTAACCGATGTTGAGATTATTGAATCCGTAAAGAAAGGTAATCAGGCGGATTATGCTGTTCTTATTGATCGTTATAAGAATAAAGCTTTTACCATGCTTAAGCGTATGTTAAAAAATGAATTTGATGCGGAGGAAGTTTTAATGGATTGCTTTTTAAAAGCATATAATAATATTAATAATTTCAAATTTGAGTCGAAATTTTCAACCTGGTTTTATCGAATTGTTTATAATACTGCTCTTACTAAACTATCAAATACAAAAAGGAAAATCGAATCAGAAATGGATTCTATAGATGACTTGAATTATTTAGAAAGTAAATACAATGCAGATGATTTTCTTAAAAATGATATGTCTGATTTAGTAAGAAAAATTATAAATGAGCTTCCGGTAAAAAATGCGGCGGTAATTACAATGTTTTATCTTGAAGAAATGAATACTGATGAGATAGCCGACGTCTTACAAATCTCGGTGGCAAATGTTAAAGTAATATTACACCGATCTCGAAATCTGTTGAAGGAACTAATTGAAAAAAGAAATTTATTACAGGAAATATTATGAATAATATAACTGATGAAATGCTTAACAAATATTTAGATAATGATCTGACATCTGCAGAAATGCAACAGGTAAAATCTGCAATCGAAAAATCGACAGAGCTAGAGAAAAAATACGAAGCACTTTTAACTGCTAATAATTTATTAAAGAAAACGGATGCAGATTTAACTTCGGGGGACTTTACAAAAAATCTAATGCAAAAATTAAAAGCT
>DASVGS010000200.1:0-2964 GCA_036379435.1 Ignavibacteriaceae bacterium | reverse complement strand
AAATATTTCAGTTAAACTTACTTGCATTAATTTATTGTTCTGTGGCGGCATCAGTATTTACGTTTACCGCAAAACGTGTGCTGGATAATCTGTCAGCATTTCAATTTCAAAAAATTTTAAATTCAAGATCTAAAAAGAAGAAAAAAAATTCTGATAGAACTATTAAGGAAAGCAATTACAGAAATTTAGAACTTTCTGAAAGCTATAAAATTATTGCATCCGCAGCGGCAGGATTAGTTCTTGCTTTAAGTAAAACATTTTGGTTTCAAAGCACTTCAGTTGAAGTTTACAGTTTGCATCTCTTATTAATTTCATTAATAATATTATCTCTTTTAAATGCTTTTCTGTTTGCAGATAAAGAAAAATCAATCGCAAGGCACTGGTTAGTTTTCGCTGTTTTTTTAGCTTTGGGCTTTACAAACCACATGACAACACTTTTAATTATACCCGGTGTTGCATATTTGTACTTCTCAAAAAACGGATTTAATAAACAGAGCATCAAGCAAATCATTTTTATGCTGCTGATTTTTATCCCCATTTTAATTGTGATTTATTCTTATTTACCATTTAGGGCAGGCCAAAATCCTGCAATGAACTGGGGAAATCCGATCGACTGGGAAAGAATTATTAGACACGTATCCGGTCAACAGTATCAAGTTTGGCTTTTCTCATCCACCGAAGCTGCTGCTAAACAATTAAGCTATTTTGTCAGCAATCTTCCATACGAGTTCTCATTTTCATTACTAATTGTGCTAACTGGTATTATAACTTCATTCATTTACGCAAGAAAATTTTTCATATTTAATTTAATCGTTTTTCTTTCAACAGTATTTTATTCAATTAATTATGATATAAATGATATCGACTCATATTTCTTATTAGCATATATATCGCTTGCATTTTTCAGTGTGTTTGGGTTTTTACAAATTTTGATTTTTACATTAAAAAGAAAAATAAATTTTTCTTTAGTGCTGTTAGTTTTGGCGATGGTTATTGCAATTCAACTTTTTATTAATTATGATAAAGTAAATGAGCGCGATAATTTTATTTATGAAGATTATACCAAAACTCTTTTAAATACTCTTCCAGAAAATTCAATAGTTTTTAGTTATCAGTGGGATTATTTTATTTCGGCTTCGTACTATTTTCAATTGGTAGAAAATTTTAGAAAAGATATAACTGTAATTGATAAAGAATTATTAAGACGATCCTGGTATTATAATCAACTTAGTTCAAATCATCCTTCGCTTCTCAATGGCATACAACCGGAAGTTGATCAATTTATAAATGCATTAAAACCCTTTGAGCGCGAAGAGCAATTCAATGCAAACCTGTTAGAAAATCTTTTTAGAAGAATTATGACTGGTTTGGTTGAAACAAATATTGATAAACATGATTATTTTATTGCACCGGAAATTGCAGATGGCGAAATGCAGCGCGGTGAATTTCAATTACCAAAAGGTTATAGTTTAGTTCCTCATCTTTTTCTATTTAAAGTAGTTAATACAAGTGATTACGTTGAATCACCTCTTCCGGATTTTACTTTAAGATTTGGAAAAAAGAACGATCAGTATATAAAATCATTAAAGGGTTTTGTAGCATCAATGCTTGTAAGAAGAGCGCTGTATGAATTGCAGTTTAATAAAACAGATAGAGCAATAATTTATGCAAAAAAACTTTCGGCAGAATTTCCTGATGTAATTCTGCCTCAGGATCTGGCAAAATTAATACTTAATTGATTCGTCTATATCACTTATCAGATCATCAATTCTATCTTTAGATATTTCATCTTTTGTTAAGAATGATTGCAGGATTACATCAATCTGTTGAATTAGATTTCTCTTATAATATTTTGGTGCAAAGATGGAACCATCCAGCATATAAATTCTTCTGCTCTTTTCATCATAAAAAGTGTAATTGACAAATGGTCCGCCCATACCTTTAATATTTAGATCCCACAATCCTTGTGTATATAATGCATATCTGCCATTAAAATTAACTTCGGTAGTTGTATAAAAACTATCAACTAACACAACATATGCAGTATCGCCTCTAACCTGATAGAATTGCTTCGTCATTCTATTACGAATTGCTTTTATCGAATCTGCGTTTAAGTATTCCGGAGTAGCATTATCTATCCAGTGAATAAAAATCCATCTCTCCATATCACTTCCGGGTGATCTTCGTAACCATACAAACTTAGCTTCCTTGTCATTTTTTGCAAGTTTATAATCTGCCTGAACATATATTAACCAACCATAATCTCTAAGCAGTAAACCTTCAATAGCTTTGCGTTCATAACGCGGTGTGTATAAACTTTCTTTTAATCTTTTATCGGATATTTTTTGATATGCATATAAAAGATTGTCTTTGTTTTTTAAAATTTTAAATTCAAGTTCTTGCATATTAGCAGCAGATAGAACAGTAACTAACTGGTTTTTTGCCCACAAATCATACTTGCTTAAAATAAAATTGTCATCTGTTTCTAATTTCTTTTGAATTTCTTTATCAACAATGGATTTTATGTATTGTGAAGTGTAGGAGTTTGAGTTTAATGGAGCTACAATAACAATATTTTTTTTGTTTTTTATCTTGTCTATCTGGTTAGATGAAATTCTTGTGAGAGAAAATAATTTTTCCGGTAGCGGAGTATTTATGATTACTTCAAATGCAGCATCCAAGGAAACTTTTAGGTCCTCATATTCTAAAGAATCTGCAACAACATAAATTACATCCTCAAAACCGGTTGCAGGTTTGTTTGATGAATCACATCCCCAAAAAATATTAATTAAACTAAATAGCGATAAAACGATCAAAAACTTTTTCATTATTACCTCGGCACATTGTGTAAGATCAGTTCTAAATTTGGAAAAACAATTAAGTAAAGCGCCCACATCGTTAATCCCACAGAAACCGGAATTGATAAATTATCATCTGCGAAACCGTACGAAATATTTTCTACTA
>DASVGS010000199.1:0-5261 GCA_036379435.1 Ignavibacteriaceae bacterium | reverse complement strand
TTTTATTTTCTTGATGCAAGGTTCCAATTCATTTCTAGAAATATCCATCGCGTTTTTCCAATAATGAGCCTCCGGCATTTCAGCAAAACTGTTGAGTTTCTTCACTGCTTGATTGAAATTATGACCGACATAATTGAGTTCTTGCCTGAGTAAAATCAGTTCTTCCATTAAGTCGTCCATCGATTGGTTTCTGTGAATAATTTTAACTGGTTTCCCTAATAATAGACTTCTACTATATTCACTCATTTTCAAAAATGTGGATTTCTGAAATCTCGATTTGACGGTTTGATATTCGCTTTCAGATAGTCGGGTATTTAACCATCTTTCTCTCTTAACGTTTTCAATATTCATCGTTTTTGCTTTCTTTAAAATCCGACTTTGGAGGATTTTTTCAATTCCCCGACTGACTTCGGAAGGTAGGGCAAGATCCGTTTGTGTCACAAACGTACATCTTGCTGACTGCTTCAACGAGGCGGTCCACAGTTACCAACTTCGCTTTAATTAGTTAAACATTAAAGTTGCTTTACTTCTTAAATAGGAATTATATTTTTGTTTTAGCCACATCCTATCATTGGCCTTAGCCCGCCAATTCACCAATGGCTTTCCTTTGGAATTCTGCCAATTCTTTTTCTGGAATTCTTTGAAAAAAGATTGGGCATCTTCCTCTTCAAACCCTTTCTGGTCGAAATATATCTTTACTTCTTTTAGTGTGGGAGAATCTTCATTTTTAATCCCCATAGTGTTTTGATAAATTAAATCTTCAGGCTATTTGCGTTAACGATAGGAGCGGCATCCTTTTTTCAATGAAATGGAAAAAGATAAAGCGGATAGCGTGTTGAAACGCCCAAGTCAATTCTAAAATCTTCAGTTTGCCAGATTACTATTTATACACCCTGAACTGGATTTATTGGTGGCCATCATTTTTGTAATATCTTCAAAATCGTAATAAATGGAGCCACCAATTTTAGTAAATGGTAAAGTGCCATTGTCTCTCAACGTTTGGAGAAAACCATGAGAAATTCCAAGCATCTTTTTGACTTCACAAGACTTTAACCAACGCTTACCCGGCTCGCCCATACTTTCTTTGATGATGCGTTTAAATTCGGTGAGCATTTCATTTTTGAAATCAACCAAATCACCTTGGGTAAGGAGTTGGTCGGAAGTAGGAATTAAGTTTCTAACCCCTTTAGTTTGTTTGCTAGTTACTGACATAATTTCGATGTTTTGTTCAGTAGCAAAGGAGGTGAGATTGAAAATAGAAACTTCACAACCTCAACCTAAGTTGTGAAGTTTTTTATCATTCAAGATCTTTAATTATCTTGTTTAGCAATATGAAAGACTTTTCAGATATTCACGTAAATACATTTAAATCGTTATTAGGTCATGTGAAAGTTATGTCCAATACTGAACTTGATGAAACAAAAGCGAATTATTTAATACACATTTTGAATGACTTAATAGAATTTAGGAGTTTTATTATAGCAGAACTTGAATTTCCAGAAATAGACAGGCTTACTATTAACAAAAGCATATTAAGAACAAATTCAAGAATTAAAGATATAAACCTACTTAAATACCCTCCTAAAGAGTTAGTAAAATCCTATGGGAGATGTAATTTGCCTAATCAAAGTGTATTATATGCAAGCTTTGGACAGCTTATGATCATGAGTGAGATGAGACCAAAAGTTGGAGATTTAATAACAACCAGCACATGGAAGAATATAGATGATACTCCGCTTAAAATCACTCCTATTTTTAAGAATCAGCCAGTCAACGGTACAGTCAACTTAAATAGCTATAATTTCAATGAAACCTATAATAAATTACTAGAACAGCATCCTTCTAATATAGCAAGAGAAATTGATCATCTAACACAGTTTATTGCGGACTCCTTCTCAAGAAGGTTTAAAGTGAACTCTAATCATGCTAATTATGTTATAAGCGCTTATTTTTCCAATCAGATATTAAATGAGTACGATGATCAAGTTGATGCTATTTTTTACCCTAGCGTACAGCAAAGTTTATCCTTTGAAAATTTGGCCATTAAACCAATGATTTTCGATAAAAGATATAAGCTCATCAAAGTCAAAGAATCTATTGTTGTAAAGTCAATAGAAGATGGTGATGGAGGTTACTTTACTGAAGGAGTTTGCGAAACTGAGACGTTCAACTATGAATCTTCAACTATTCATTGGCCGGATAAGTACTCTCAACCATCAGAAAAAATCAAACTATATCAGAAACTAGGTTACAAGTTTGATTAGTCAATGTCCATGTTTTCAAACCTGAAAGGGGTTATTTATTTTGATATTATAAAACCTATTGTATGTTCCTTAAAGTACTAAATTCTATCTTTCTTGAGGATTTTGACTCATGTGTTCGGCTTTTGAATTCTTGTCGATTAAGCCGATCTTTTGTAACAAAATTTGTCTAAAAAAACAAAGGATAATTTACAAAATCGTCTTCAACTCTTCCTTACTCGGTAAATACAATTTATATTCTCTTGCAAAAATCTGTTCATTATTTTCAGGTAGCGTAAACTCCACAATCGTTTTACTTTCCTGTTTGCATAGAATTATGCCAATGGTTGGGTTTTCATCGGGAGATTTAATTTTACGGTCATGGTAGTTCACATACATCTGCATTTGACCGATATCTTGGTGGGTTAATTTGCCAATTTTCAGATCTATCAGAACAAAGCATTTTAATAAACGGTTGTAAAAGGAAAGATCGATGTAAAAATGGTCGCCATCCAAAGTGATTCTTTTCTGTCTGCTCTCAAATAAAAAACCTTTGCCCAATTCCAGCATAAACTGTTCAAGTTTATCGATAATTGCCTTTTCTAAGTCACTTTCAGTGAAATGATGTTCTTCTCTTAAATTGAGAAACTCTAAAACAAATGGAGATTTTAAGGTGTCAATAGGGTGTTCATAAATCACTCCCTTTTGTGATTTGGATATAATTTCATTGTGGCTTTTGCTTAATGCCAATCGTTCGTAAAGCGAAGAATTAATTTGCCTTTGCATTTCCCTGATAGACCAATTACTTTCCGAAGCTTCAGCTTCATAAAAACTTCTCTCGCTGTCATCATTGATTTTTAAAAGATGAAAATAATGGGTCCAACTTAGTTTAAAAAGTTCCTGAAAGAGATCCAATGATGCCGAAACAGATTTCCGAATCACTGATTCGGAAATCTTAGATTCATAAACCAGATAGAATTTTCTAATTTTTTCCAGGTTATCAACAGAATAGCCTTTGCCGTATTCCTTCGTAAGCAGTAAACTTAACTGCTTTAGTGTTTCGCTCGAGTATTGTGCTTTCTCCTTACCATCCTGTTCATCCTCAACAATCATTTTTCCGATATGGTAATAAGTAAATACCATTGCGGTATTTACTTGTCTGGCAATAGACCTTCTTGATTCTTCAATGAGATTCTTTACAGCATTGAATAATTTATCCGTTTTTAGCTCTTTCATTATAATGCCCTCCGTAAATTTTCTTGTTTTTCGTTTTCGAGTTTGTTCTTTAATACATCCATATCGAAGCTCACTTTATGCTCCACCACCTTTGCGTAAATCTGCGTTGTTCGTATGGAGGTATGTCCGAGCATTTTGCTCACGGTCTCAATAGGAACTCCATTGGAAAGCGTAACAGACGTGGCGAAAGTATGGCGAGCCAAGTGGAAGGTCAGGTTCTTTTGTATCCCACAGATATCTCCAATCTCTTTTAAATAGCTGTTTAATTTCTGATTAGTGATAACAGGAAAGATTGTGCCATAAGCAATCGACCGTGGATGGTTTTTATAAGCTTCTACAATGTCCAATGCTTTGGGTAAAAGGGGGACATTTACTGCTGTATCAGTTTTCTCACGGAACGTTTTTATCCATTGGTTTCCATCGATACCTTTTATGATATTCTGAGGAGTCAGTTGCATTACGTCTATATATGCCATCCCGGTGTAACAGCTGAAAACGAAAATATCTCTAGCAAACTGAACTCTTGGAATTTTGATTTGCTTATCTTCGATGGCAAACAGTTCTTCTTTTGTTAAAAATCCCCGTTCCACTTTGTTCATTTTCAACTTGAACATCGCGAAAGGATCTTTATCCAGCCACTCCATTTTAACGCCCAGTCTTATCACTTTGCGGAATCTCTCCAAGTGTTTCATCACTCCGTTGTTAGTCATCCCTTTTTGATGATCTGCGGGCTGATGTTTTCTTAAAAAATATTCGAAATGAGTGATGAACTCGTAGTTCATCTCGGTAAGATATAGGTCCTCCTTTTTGAACTGTTTGGCAACAAATTCTTTGAGATATTTTTGAGTGGTATAATAGTTTTTCATAGTACCTGGTGCCAAAACTTCAATCATATGAAGATTGTGATAGTCCATGAGACTATTCAAAGTATGCTTTTGTTCTTCGATACCCAAGAATTTGTTTTTTACAGCATCTGCATTCACAAATTCATTTTCCAATACAAATTCCTGATAGGAGGAAGTGAGTTTGCATCGGATTTCTTCCAAATAACTGTTTAGGGATTTTAATGAACTGTTTTTGGGCTTCGCCATTCCCTTTGCCTCATTCCACTCATCAACTCCCACTGATTTCTTTAGCGACATTTCAGTACGAGTTTTGTTCACTACAATTCTAACATAAATTGCTGCTTTACCTTTTGCACCTCGATTGGCTCTCAGGACATAGTGGATTCCGAATGTGTTGTTCGTTCTCATTTCTTTAATTTTTAATACATGGATTGTTTCAAATTATTCTTCAAAACAGTTCGCAGGAAAATCAAAAAAGTGATTCATATGAATACATTTCAGTCTTAATATTATACTGTAAAATTCAGTATTACAGATAGTTAAACTGTTTTCCGTGAACAAATCTAATATTTAAAAGTGTTCACCTTATTGTTCACATGACAGGTAGATTACGATGTACTAAGATAGACTGTTAAAAAACAGAAAACCCCCTAAATTATGATATTTAGAGGGTTTTGAACTACTGTAGACTGTGTCTCAGTCGGGATGGCAGGATTCGAACCTGCGGCCTCCACATCCCAAATGTGGCGCGATACCGGGCTACGCTACATCCCGTTATTTGATGTTGGGAGTGCAAATCTAGCTTTTTTATTGTTAGTGCCAAATTTATTTTTACAAAAAATAAGCGCTAACACCTTTTTAACAACGCCTATTTTTTAACCAATTGATTTTAAGAATATTAATTTTTAATAAATTTTAAGTGCTACCTAAAATAACCTTG
>DASVGS010000198.1:0-2298 GCA_036379435.1 Ignavibacteriaceae bacterium | reverse complement strand
TTATACTTAATAGAATTTTTAAAAAAAGGTGCTCACTCGATCAGTTTTTTACCTGAATAATAAAGTTCAACTCCGGCTGAATATATATTTACATCTGCTTCATCACCCAGATTTAATTTACTTTTAAAAGCAATTTTAATACTTCCTGATGAAGATGTTCTGAAAGGGACAGGATATGCAAATGTTTCTCCATCAAGTTCAGGATTTGAATAATTGAAATCACCATAAATAACAATGTTATTCAATATACCGGCATTATTCCAAAATGCCTGGTTGTCTTTGTTGAAAGTTACGGAGTAGCTTTCATCAATAGGTTTTTGCCCGGTTATCGTATCATTAAAGACAGCAAAAGAAAAATTTAAAAACTGGTTTGGATTATCCAGAGCTTTTGACCAATCTGAATTTGTAACTATTGAATAAAACTCTCCATCCGGTGAAGGTAGATTTATTTTTAAAAAGTAATTTGCCACGGGCTGAATCATCATATCATAATATTTTGAAGGAGGTGTAAAAGCTACTGTTGCAGTTGGCGAAATTAATGGATAGTTAGCCGCTTCATCAAAATATCTGCCGGAGATGGATCTTGAATTTGTGAAGTAAGTCCATATCCCGAACTTATTTAATTCATTTCCAAAAGTAGATCCCTTTTCATCAATACTTATTGCAATTGCTTTTAATGCAGGATTATTTGGAATTAAATTCCATTGTCTTTTAATGATTTCAAATCCAAAATTTTTCTGAAGATACAGGTTCCAGATTGCTAAATTATAACCTGTATTTAAAGGCATTGCTGTTTGAGGTTGTTGAAAATAGGAAGACATGTATGCGTAGTAATCATTTACATCATCAAAAACAAATTCCTCAAAAGCTGTAGAAGTTAATTCATAAAAAAATCTATCAGCACTTCTAAATGGTTCACTGGGATTTACGGGTGCATAACTGCCCATTTGAATTGCATGATGGAATTCATGTGCAACAGTAACTCTTGCAGCATCTATTCCATGAGTACTGAACCCGTTTCCAAAGTCATTATCAATAACCATATAGGATGTCCAATTTGAAGCACCGACATTTGTTTCAGGATTTGTATATCCGTAATCGCCAAGATTTTGAATATAAATATCGTACTTATCATCGCCCCCATTTACACCATCAGATGGTGGAAGAGGAAATCCAAGATATGTAACTTCAAAATTATAGACAGAATCCAAAGCCTGCAGTAACAAGTTTAAATTGTATCCTAATGCATTAGTACCCGAGGCATCATAATGAACTCTGAAATATCCGTTTGGCGAAACAGTTGAGTTTGTTAATACAGGTCTGTCGAGAAGTTTTGACAATACAATTTGCTGTTCACTTGTAAACTTGTCTATGTTTCTCTTAATGTCTGTAACTAATCCCAATCCGCATTTCATTTGCTGCGGATCATTATTCATTTGCCTTTGCATTCCATCCGAAATATTAATGCCTTTTACATAAGTAAACAGATTGTATAATGAATCAAGTTGACTTCTGGATAAATCCTGAGCAAATGTTCCGTAACCAAACACAACTAAAACTAAAAAAATAATTACTCTAATCATCTTGGTAGCTGCCTTACTTCAATTCTGCCGGAAATAATATCTGTAAATATCAGATGAAAATTTCTTTGATCTAATTTTTGGATAGTGTAATTGGTCAATTCAATATCATTAAACTTGTCTGTAATCAACATGCGATCAGTTGTGTTTGAAAGTGCAAATTCTGTTACTGCTTTTAATTTTGAATTATATATAAAAACCGAATTAGTTTTTCCAAAAAATAATTGATTTTTACCGGTTATCCTAAATTCATAATTATTGTTTTTAGATGAATAAATCTTTGGCTGGCTGCTTCCTGCAACAAGATAAATTTCATCTTTATTTGATAATAATGAGCAATATTTAAATTTTTCTTTTTCTATCAAATGATTTGAATTTGCTGTGATTAATTTAACTTCATTATCAAACGATAGTATGGTTTCTGATTTTCTATCTTTACTGCTGAAATCGAGAAAATTTAATTTTGTTAGATTGTTGGCGTTCTGCCAATAACCAACGGTCAAATCATCAGCAAAAAACAGAAATGGATTAGCCCAGTTAGAACTTAAATTAGTGTAAAGTTTTTTATTGTAATCAATTTCAGTTTTGGTTATTACTTGCAAATTAAGCGTACTATTAGCAGAATAAAGTATAAAAAGTTCAGCATCACCTTTTAAATCAGCTTTGATCATAATATCTTTAATAGGTCCTTCAGCGTAGTGAAATTTTCTTTTGAAAG
>DASVGS010000197.1:0-6011 GCA_036379435.1 Ignavibacteriaceae bacterium | reverse complement strand
AAGATGTTCAGGAAAGACGAAGAGATATCAGAGCAATCCAACAAGAGCATATTGTAAATCCTGATTCAAATTATTGTTTTGGGGAGGGTGGCGCAGGCGCTTACAGTGATGGCAAGTTGTATACCCGTGCAACCAAACGTGGTGATGTGAAGAGAATTATGGATATTTTAATTCAGCATGGTGCTGATCCTGAAATAGCGGTTGATACACATCCACATATTGGATCCAACAGATTGCCTAAAATTGTAAAAGCTATAAGACAAAGGATTATTGATAACGGTGGAAAAATCTTTTTTAATTCTAAAGTTTCAGAATTCATCTTAAAAGAAAACAAAATTCTTGGAGTAAAAACAACTTCCGGACATGAGATCCTTGCAGATGCAGTAATTCTTGCTACGGGACATTCTGCAAGGGATATTTTTTATCTTTTACATAAACAAAAAATTAAAATCGAACCTAAACCTTTTGCTATGGGTGTTAGAATTGAACATCCGCAAACATTAATAAACGAAATACGGTATCATACTAAAGATAAAAATCCGAATCTTCCTTCTGCTGTTTATTCACTCGTTACAGATGTTCAGGATAGAAGCGTGTATTCGTTTTGTATGTGTCCCGGTGGAATAATTGTTCCGGCAGCTACATCCCCGGGTGAGATTGTAGTAAATGGCATGTCAGTTTCAAAACGTAATTCACCATTCGCTAATTCAGGTTTTGTTGTAGAAGTGACCCAGCAGGAATGGAATAAGTTTGAAAAATATCAGCCGTTTGCAGCATTAATGCTTCAAGAGGAACTGGAAAAAAAAGCATTTGAATTAGCAAATAAAACTCAAAGTGCACCTGCACAGCGAGTAACAGATTTTGTTAAAGGAAAATTATCAGCATCGTTACCAAAGTGTTCTTACATACCGGGATTAACTTCTTCTGCTTTGGACAAAGAACTTCCTGTTTTTATTGCATCCAGACTCCGGAAAGCATTGTTAAATTTTGATAAAAAGATGCATGGCTATTATACTGAAGAGGCTGTATTGGTTGGAGTTGAAACCCGCACAAGTTCTCCTATACGCATACCGAGAGACAGGGAGACATTAATGCACGTAGAAATATCAGGACTATTTCCGTGCGGTGAGGGAGCCGGTTACGCAGGCGGAATAGTATCCGCAGCTATTGATGGTGAAAACTGTGCTTCAGCTGTTAGCAGTTTCATAAAATAAAAAAGCCTGCAAAGGCAGGCGTTTAAAATTATTATTTAATTGTAATCATTTTAATAGTATCATTTTCTTAATTGAGCTATAATCCTTGGAAGCAAGTTTATAGAAATAGATTCCACTTGTCAGTTTAGCTGCATCCATTTCAATGCTATAGTTACCTGCAGATTTTTGCTCATCAAGCAATGTCATAACCTCATTTCCCAGTATATCATAAATTTTAAGGGAAACAAATCCATCTACAGGAAGTTGAAAACTTATTATTGTTTTGGGATTGAAAGGATTAGGATAATTTTGTTTTAGTAAAAATGTTTCAGGCACTCCCAGATCAACAGCAGCAACTTTTAGATACTCGAATGAGCCATCATAATTAATTTGTTTGAGACGATAATAATAAACACCGGAATTTACTGACTCATCAACATAGCTGTAAACATTTCTATTTGTTGTTGTGCCATTACCACCGATAAAAAATATCTCTTCATAATTGGTCTCATTATTGCTTCTTTCAATCATAAATCCAGCATTATTTGTTTCCGATGCAGTGTACCAATCAAGTCTTACTTTACCATCGATTGCTGTTGCATTAAATGAAATTAATTCTACAGGAACTGCAGTTGGTGTAAATCTGTAAATCTTTCCATTAAACGAAACTAAATAAAGCTCATTATTTTCATCTACACCAAAAGAGGTTATTGAACCTGGTGCGGTTGTTATCTGAGTGTTGACAGCAGGATTTATTCCGTCATATTCCAAAGACCACACACGTGCACTAACATAATCACCATAAATATATTTACCCGTTAGTTCGGGTACATTTTGACCACGATAGACATATCCACCAGTTATAGAATAACCTCCCGTTGATGAGTGCGGATATTCCCAAATAGGAAATTCATATGTCCCGTTACAATCAGTTAAATTGTAAGGGTGATTTCCTTCATAACATCTCCAGCCATAATTTTTTCCATTCTCGATAATATCAACTTCTTCCCAGGTTCCTTGTCCAACATCGCCCGCCCAAAGCCAGTTAGTAACCGGATCAAAACTAAAACGCCAGGTGTTTCGCATTCCCCAAGCATAAATTTCTTTTCGGATATTAACATTAGTACTATCAACAAACGGATTATCAGCAGGAATACCATAATTAAGCGGTGCTTGTGGATTATCAACATCAATACGAATTATTTTACCAAGTAATGTTGTAATATTTTGTGCATTACCATCAGGATCACCTCCCGAACCGCCATCCCCGGCAGCAATGTACAAATAACCATCAGCCCCAAAAGCGACACAGCCGCCATTGTGATTACTATAAGGCTGGTTGTATGTAAGTAAAATCAATTCTGAGTTTTTATCAGCAGAATCAGGATTAGTAGATGATACCTGAAATCTTGAAATTACTGTGTGTAAAGGATTTGGCGCAGTATAATTAACATAGAAGTAACCATTAGTTTCAAAATCAGGATGAAAAGTCAATCCAAGTAAACCTGTTTCTCCGCCAGAAGTAACCCGATCTGTAATATCAAGAAAAATTTTTGTTGCACTTACACTTGCCTCATTTGGAAAAACTTTGATGATACCATCTCTTTCCACGACAAACAATCTGTTAGTCCCATCACCGGGATTTTGAAGATCAAGTGCGTTCGTAAAAGTTAAATTTGGAAAAGCTACTTCGAAATTATATTGTGCTCTACTAAAAAATGGAATCAGTATCAAAAATAGGATTATAAATTTAAGTTGTGCCTTCATGTTTTGCCTTCTTTTTAGTTTTACTTTTTTTTGATTTAACTTTTTTCTTATCTGTGGATTTAATTTTTGTTTTAGTTTTCTTTTTGAAAGCAACCTTTTTTGAAGAGGAAGCTTTTTTAACATTAGCCTTTCTCAAGATATTTCTTTTAGAAGAATTAAGCAAACTTTCTACTTTATACCCGCTATTGTTGATAAGATCAATAATACCGGTATAGAATTCAAACTCTGTTTTTAATGATTCCTGAAAACCCTTTTTAGAAATTTTGTTCCTTGTTTTAGTAATGGATTTATTGTAAAAGGAGAATAAAAAATTCCACTTAACAAATTCTTCCATTCTCTCTTTATTAAAATATTTTATTCCATTAAAATCATTTACCTGAATAAAATTATTAAAATTATCATCACTCAAAATCTGATCAATAAATTTTGCGTGATCATATTTATCTTTAAGTTTATTAAGATTAGTGGAATCAGAAGATGATTTTGATACCGGTTTATGTATTACTTTAATTAATTCATAACTTCTTCCCGGATCAGCAAATCTTAAATGTCCAAAAATTTCAAACAACGGTTTCCAGAGTAGAAGTTCATCAAAAAGCTTATAGTAATTTGAATTATTCTCAGTTGAATCTAAAAACCTGAATAATATTTTATCGATTAGTAGAAATGCAAAATCTGTTTTTGAAAAATATTTATTCTGAATAATTAATTTATCTTTTACATCTTTAACCCACTTAGGTATTCTTTTTCCTGAAATCAGCTCAGTAAATAATTTGTTGTATTCTTTTATTTGAATAAGATCTAATGCTATCTCTTCGGATACCTGTTTCAAATTTAAATTTGAATTAGTAACTGTTTCAAAATCGCGGCCAATTCTTAAAATTTCCTCTTCAATATCAGGTATCTCAATATTATCCTCATTGTTTATTTCAAGTGATAATAATAATCTGCTGAATTTGATAGATGTGAAAAGATGTAGAAGCGAATTGTGCAATGGAGCCAGGTTCATTTCATTTAAAGATCTTTCAATCGAAAAAACTCCTCTGCCATTAAGTTGATCGTGAAGAATTTTAAACCTCCCATCAAAGTCAAATACTTCTTTGAATTCCAGAAGAACTTTCCTTTGATAACCCGTCAGATGAAATGAAAATCCGGAAGAACTTAGTTCAGCACCTGATTTAATAAATTCCAAATTTTGAATATGATCTCTAAAAATATAGTAGTATCCAAAATCTGAATTTATACCAAGAGTTTTATCAATAGTTGTTGAACTGGTTTTCCCTTCTTCTCCAAATGCACGTTCGCAGCTTAAATTTATTGAGCCGATAGCTTCGCTGTAGGAATTATTATATATAACTAATGATAATTCATTTCCGCTTTTGTTGGTGAAAGCAAAAACATTTTCATTACAAATTCCATTCGGATCAATAAAATCATATAATTCAAAATTTTCAACCTGGCTAAATAAATATCTTTTTTTCATCAGTGGAAAAATTTCTTTTTCATGTCTGTCAATTAAATAGTCATCTTTAAATTCATCATAATACGCGCGCTTATATTCCATCCCGTACTTTTCTGAAAGTCCCTCAATTTGGCCATGAGCAAACATCGGCAAACCCGGCAAAGTAATGAGCATAGTAGCTACACCAAAATATTTATCACCTTTTCCAAACTGATTTAATGCCGTTTCTTCATCAGGATTACTCATAAAATTTACATAACGCTTTAGAATTTCAGGGTTAAAAGCAAGTGTATTTTTGATAAGCAATTTGTATTTCTCATTTTCCTCCTTTATAAACATATGCATAAAAGCACTGTTATAAACCCGATGCATCCCAAGAGTCCTAACAAAATACCCTTCCATCAACCAGAATGCTTCTGCAAGTAAAAGTGTGTTTGGCATTTCTGCATTTATTCTATCTACTACTTCACGCCAGAATTCTTCGGGCATTATCGCATCAAATTGTGAGCGTGTCATTGCATAATCCGATCGGGATGGAATTGCACCGCCAGTACCGGGAATGGGGAACCATAATCTTTGATAATGCTTTTTTGCTAACGTCATTGCTGCATCAAATCTGATAATTGGAGTTTTACGTGCCACGTGCATTATAGTTTGTATCAATGATTCACGAACTTCTGCTTTCATTAAATCCAATTGAGCTGTGTCATTCCATGGCATATTTGTTCCATCATTTCCATGATAGATGTACGTACGATCACCTGTGTATCGATCAAGTCTTTCAAAAACAACGGCGGCATCTGTTCGTGCATAATATTGATCTTCTATTCTTACTTCAACACGATCATCATCCGAAAGATTTGGTCCGGTAAATTTGTAATTAGGATAAGGTGGGTTCTTTGATTGAATAAAGTATTCAGGTTTTTCTACAACCCATTTAGAATATATTCCGGTATGATTAGGAACCATATCACTTGAAAGTCTGATTCCACGCTGCCATGAACGCGATTTTAAATTTTCAAAAGCTGATTCACCACCGAGTTCATTGGCAATTACATAATCGTACAAAGAATAAGCAGAAGAGGCTGCTTCAGGGTTGCCCATCATCTGTTTTATTTTTCTTGATGCAGAACTTCTTTCCCAAATACCTATTAACCATAGTGCTGTAAAATTCCAGCGGGCAAGTGTATCAAGTTCTTCATCAGGAATCTGATCAAGAGTTTTAATCTCCTTCCCATATTTTTTTGATAGCTGATGAAGCCACACAAATGCATTTTTAGCTATCATAACAACACGCGGCATCCAGTCAATATCAACAGTAAACTTATTTGCTTCCAGTTGGTAATATTCAAATTCTTCAGGTGAAAGTTTTTTGCCCTCTGATATTTTGGCTTTTAGTGATGCAAAATAATTTTGATCAAATTCATAAGAGGGAATCGGTGGTGTGCCTTTTTCTCCACCTCCATGCTGTACAAATAGTTTAAAGTCTTCGTGTATTAAATCCTTTCCCAGAAGAATTTTATCTAAAATATTATCATCGATAAGATCATTCCAGTTTGATCTTATAAAATCAAGTTGTTCTTCAATGT
>DASVGS010000196.1:0-2082 GCA_036379435.1 Ignavibacteriaceae bacterium | reverse complement strand
GCAGATAATTTTTGTATGGGATACCAACTGGGCAGAAGAATGAGAGCTGCCGACAATATGACTTTTTCTCACATTGGCTTTCGTTGTGTAAAGAATTAATTCATACTTAAACAATTCTTGTGGATAATTTGTTGGGAACTAAAACTTTTAATACAGAAAAATTAAGGTTAAGTATAGAATAATTGTAACTTTGTTTTTTAAAAAAAAGGAGAAAGATTGTCATGGACAAAGTATCGTATGTAGGCAATGCCGATGTGAACGCAATTGAGGGACTGTATGAATTATATAAGAAGGACCCAAATAGTGTAGATGCTGGTTGGAAAAAATTCTTTGAAGGCTTTGAATTTGCCCAAACCAATTATGAAGAAGGTGCGGGAGCTGTTCCTGAAAACTTCCAGAAAGAATTTCGTGTAGTAAATTTAATTGAAGGATATCGTAATCGTGGGCATTTATTCACAAAAACGAATCCTGTTAGAGAAAGAAGGAAATATGCACCAACTTTATCTATTGAAAATTTTGATTTATCTGAAAAAGATTTAGACACCGTTTTTCAAGCGGGCTCACGTGTAGGGATTGGTCCTGCAACTTTACGAGATATTGTTGCTCACCTCGACGAAGCGTATTGTCAGAGTATAGGCACAGAATTCAATTATATCCGCAATCCGGAACGTAAAGAGTGGATTCTGAATAAATTGGAGGTCGCTAATCGACCCCATTTTTCAAATGATGACAAAAAAGAATTGTTCCAGAAATTAAGTGAAGCCAATCTTTTTGAACAATACCTACAAAAAAAATATGTTGGACAAAAACGTTTCTCTGTTGAAGGGAGCGAGGCTTTGATTTCAGGGCTTGATCAAATGGTTCATTTAGGGGCCGATTTAGGCGTTAAAGAGTTTGTATTTGGGATGTCCCATCGAGGACGACTCAATACTTTAGTTAATATTTTCGATAAAAATTTAAAAGAACTCTTTGGCGAATTTGAAGGAAAAGAATTTGATGATGAAGAATCATTTGATGGCGATGTGAAATATCATTTGGGATTGGCACGAGATGTTAAAGTCAACGGAAAAGAACTACGATTAACTTTATCTCCGAACCCTTCACATTTAGAATCTGTTGATGCCGTTGTAGAGGGTATATCTCGCTCTAAAATAGATAGTTACATTCATGATCAAAAAGGAGTAGTCCCCGTCCTTATCCACGGTGATGCTGCTATTGCAGGTCAAGGAGTTGTATATGAAGTGGTGCAAATGTCTGAATTGGATGGTTACACTGTTGGTGGAACAATCCATGTGGTAGTGAACAACCAAGTCGGATTCACTACGAACTATAAAGACGGTCGATCCTCTACTTATTGTACTGATTTGGCAAAAATCACTAAAAGCCCTGTTTTTCACGTAAATGGAGATGATATTGAAGCAGTCGCGCAGACTTTCTTAATAGCATTGGAGTACAGACAAACTTTTAATAAAGACATTTATATTGATATTTTATCTTATCGTAAATACGGACACAATGAAGGGGATGAACCGAAGTTTACCCAACCAAATTTATATGATAAGATTGCAAAACATCCGAATCCAAGAGAAATATATGAACGTCAATTAATTCAAGAAGGTATAATTGATGCTGCATATTCTCAGTCAGTTAAAGCAAATATAGAAAGTCATTTAGATAATGAATTTGAAGCTGCCAAAAAGGAAAAAAAGGTAGAGGTTGCTAATTTTGTTGATGATTTATGGAAAGGATTGATATATGCAACTGCAGCAGATTTTGAAAAAACAACTGATACAACATTCGATAAAAAACAATTACTATCTTTAGGGAAAAAGGTAGCTGCTCTTCCTGAAGATAAAAAAATCTTTAGAAAAATAAAAAAATTGTTTAATGATCGTCTAAAGATGGTGGAGGATGATCAATTGGATTGGGGAATGGGAGAAATGTTAGCTTATGCTACACTTCTAATGGAAGGACATCCAATACGATTTTCAGGACAAGATTGTGAACGCGGCACTTTTTCTCATCGCCATGCCGTTGTTAAAACAGAAGATGATGAAGAACGAATTATTCCATTGAATTTAT
>DASVGS010000195.1:0-2414 GCA_036379435.1 Ignavibacteriaceae bacterium | reverse complement strand
TATGCAATAGGTGATGACACTAATGTAAGCATTAAACTATATGATATTACAGGGCGTGAAGTAAAGGAATTAGTAAATGAGAAAAAGCAGGCTGGATATTATACCATAAAACTTAAGGCAGATAATTTAAGTTCGGGAATTTATTTTTATCGAATTTCAACAAGTAGTGGATATTCTGAAACAAAAAAATTAATGTTATTAAAATAATTCAGGAGGAGTTATGCGCACTACATTTATAATAGTGTTTTTATTTATTTGTTTAATAAATATACAAGCACAGCAAACCAATGCAAATATCCCTGGGCCGGAAAATGTTTTGGTCGTATATAATACTTTAGATCAGAATTCAATATTTATAAAGGACTATTATAAAAATGCCCGCAATATACCGACCATAAACATACTCGGATTAAGCACATTAGCAGACAATATTTGGCTGACCGATTCAGTTAGTCATGTTTCTCATTTGATAAAAATTGTTCAAAATAGTGAAATAATTAAAGATATAGATCAAACTACATATGATAGTCTTACTAGTGGAGGTGCCTCATTTCATGCATATCAGTACTTTTATGAACGAATTGCTTCACCTATTAAAACATATTTAGAAAACACATATTCAAATGGACAGCAATTAAAAGATGTAATAAGATATATTCTACTGTGCCCAAAAGTACCATTAAAAATTCAGGCAAGATACTGGGATAGTGTGCCGGGCAACGTTGCTGTAGATGGAGTTTTATGCATCCTTAACACTGCTGGTTTATTTGATTATTTAAAACTAATCTACAACAGTAATTTAATGGAAAATAGTTCTATAAATTCAATTGATAATCCATATTTTGATGTTGATTTATTTCTTCAAATGACATGTAGATTTGTACCTGGTGTATATTCAGTTGATAATAGAGGTTTTAATGTTAAACTTTCTTATTTAGTTTCTAGATTAGACGGACTTAATGCAACTGCAATAACAGGTATGATAGATCGCAGTGTTGCTGCTGATAAATCAGGTACGGGTATTTGGATTATTGATGATGACCCAGACTATTCTTTTCCACTTGATGACCTTACTGGAACAAAAATTGCCTTTGAATATTGGGGTTTCCCCTTTGTTCATGATACTCTACAACGTTGGATCACTTCAAATTCAAGTTCAGTGATAGGATATAGTTCAAAGGGGGTACATGCTGCTGATATTTTAAGTAATCCACCAACAGCATCACCATCATATATACAAGATTCTTTGAACTTCACATATTTAAATGGCGCAGTTTTCAATAGTTGGGAAAGTTTTAACGGAAATAGTATTTCAACTCTAACTAGAAGATATATCCCATTAACGCTTGGAGTTGAGCACGGATTAACTACTGAATTTATTCTTACGGGGGGCACAGGAGGTGTATGCCATACAAACGAACCTTTTACGTATGCAGTAAATAAAAGCTCATATTTTTTTCCAGCATATGCAATGGGGTATAATTTAGTTGATGCGGCTTATCGCGGTATAAAATATTTAGTTTGGCAAAATGTGGTTATAGGCGATCCACTTACAACAATAGCCTGGGGTAAACAATCATTAATATCAAATTTAAATTGGAGTGGAACCAATCTTGTAACCGGTGAAGTTGAGATACCGACTGGCAAAACTTTAACGATCGCTGATAGTTCTACAATAAATCTTCGTCATCAAGGTTTTATAACTGGAAATGGTGAATTAATTTTAGGTCAAAATGTAATATTTAATATTTATAGTTGGCAAAAGGGATTGTTTCTCTCATACGATGGAGATAGTCCGAGATTAGTTTGGGGTGCTCATCCAACATTAGGACCAGCAGTATATTATAAGGTTTACAGAAAAGTTGGGACAGGTCTTTGGGAATTATTGACTACCACAACCGCTCTACAATATACGGACACACAGATTTTATTTTCTGAATTTGGTGAAGGTGATCCAAATATTTTTTATAAAGTTTTGGCATATACTCAATTACCAACAACGTATGAGTCAAATACGGTTTCTTGTTTTGGTTATAAGAATCCCAAAAAAATTGTAGTACGACAGAACCAGAATTTAGAAATTGAATATACTTTGAAACAGAATTATCCCAACCCCTTTAATCCATTAACTCAAATAAATTATTCAATTAAAAATGCTGGGTTAGTGCAATTAAAAATTTATGATATACTTGGAAAAGAAATTGCCACACTTGTAAATGAAAATAAGGATGCAGGCAACTACAGCATCGATTTAAATGCAGCCACATTGCCAAGCGGCGTTTATATTTACCAATTAATAACACCCGGTTTTACCCAGGTACGTAAAATGATATTGGTAAAGTAAGATTGTTAATCACCAATCAACAAAGGCGATTCTAAAAAAATCGCCTTTTTTATTCTTTGGGTTTTAGCTA
>DASVGS010000194.1:0-3351 GCA_036379435.1 Ignavibacteriaceae bacterium | reverse complement strand
CACCAAATCGTCCCGATGCATTATCGCATATTGGAGTTGCAAGAGATTTAGCTGCATTGTTTGACAGGGATTTAAAAATTCCTGAAATAAAATTAACTGAATCGGAAGAAGCAATTCAAAATCTTGCTGCAGTCGAAATATTAGACCCTGTTAATTGTCCACGTTACATTGCTAAAGTTGTAAAAGATGTTAAGATAAAAGAATCACCGCAATGGCTAAAGAGCAGATTAGAAAAAATTGGATTGCGGTCCCGGAATAATATTGTTGATATAACAAACCTGATTTTACATGAATGCGGACAACCGCTGCATGCATTTGATATGGATAAACTTAATAATCAAAAAATTGTGGTCAGAAGTACAAACTCAGAAACAAGTTTTACTACTCTCGATTCCAAACAGAGAAATCTTCCTTCAAATACATTAATGATTTGCGATGGCGTTAAAGAAGTAGCAGTTGCCGGTGTTATGGGTGGTGAAAATTCTGAAATAACCGAGTCGACAAAAAACATTTTAATAGAAAGCGCTTACTTTAATCCATCAAGTATCAGAAAAACATCAAAAGCATTAGGACTAAGTACAGATGCTTCATATCGATTTGAGAGAGGAACCGATCCAAATATTACCAAATATGCTGCGGAAAGATGTGCACAACTTGTTTCAGAATTAGCGGATGGTAAAGTTGCAAAAGGTATAATTGATGTGTACCCGAAAGTTATTAATCCCAAAGAAATTGAATTAAGATTTTCCCGCACTACAAAAATTTTGGGTTACGAAGTTTCTTCGGAAAAAATAAAAAATATTCTATCAAGATTAGGTTTGGCAATTAAGGTTTTAGATGATGATAAAGTTCTTGTTTCCGTTCCAACATTCAGACCAGATATAGAACGTGAAATTGATCTGATAGAAGAGATAGCAAGAATTAATGGTTACGATAATATTCCTACTGTTTCCAAAATAAATATTACGCTGGAACAGAAAACGGATGAAACAGAAGTTGATGAAAAGATACGACAGGCGGCAATTGCACTTGGCTTTTTTGAAATGATCAACAATCCGTTGCAATCTGAACACGAAGCAAAATTAACCGGTAATCCGGTTAAAATCTCAAATCCCTTAAGTGCTGATATGGAATGTTTAAGGACTTCTTTGCTATCAGGAGCATTGACAACAATCTCAAAGAATATAAGACTGGGAGTTAAGGATTTAAAACTTTTTGAGATAGGAGATTCATTTAATAAAACATCAGAAGAACAAATAAAATCCTTTGATGACTTTAATGAAAAGCAGAATTTATTATTTGTTATTACAGGAAATTTAGAAAATAAAACCTGGAACAATGAAGAAAATAAATCGGATTTCTATCATCTTAAAGGTTTTATCGATACATTTTTAGCTAAAATAGCGCTTGACAATGTTTTAATTGATTCATATTATTCGACCGCAAATGTAATTTACGACTATTACTTAACAAAAAACTTTAAAGAATTAGTGTTAGGGAGTGGTGGTAAATTAAAAAATGAAGTTCTTAAACAATTTGATATTAATCAGGATGTGTACAGTTTTGAATTTGATTTGACGGCACTTAAATCGTTAGAGTCAAAACCAAGATCGTACAAAGAACCATTAAAATATCCTAAAATTATAAGAGATTTTGCTTTTGTTTTGGATAAATCTGTTGGATATTTTGATGTGAGAGAATTTATAAAAAAGAAAAGTTCTCCACTTCTTAAAGAAGTTGATATTTTTGATGTGTTTGAAAATGAATCACTGGGAGTTGAAAAGAAAAGTTTAGCGTTTACATTAGAATATTATGATGAAACTCGAACACTTACAGAAGAGGAAGTAGAAAAGGATTTTAATAATTTAATTAACCTAATAACCAAAGAATTTAAAGCTCAATTAAGAGGAAAATAATTGGTTGATTTAGCAAAATACGATTCAATAATTCATGATCTTTCAGCTATCGAAGCAGAAATTGCAACTTTAGGACATCAACTAAAGGATACGGAAGAAAGAAAAACGGAATTAGAAATTCAAGTTGCAAAACTTCGTCAGGAAAATACTTTTTTACAAAAAAAAATAATAGAATTAGAGCAGGAAATTCTGCTAGCAAAGCAGGATGACGACGGAAATATATTTAATACATTAAATTCCAAGGAGAAGGAAAATTTAAAGCTAAAATTACAGGATATTATTTCTAAAATTGATTTTCACTTAAGTTCATAAAATAGTTCTTATTAATAAAATGATTGTTTGATGGTGTAGATAATTCAATGACCGATAAAAAGAAGCTAAAAATAAAAATCTTTGATAAAGAGTATTCTCTACTTGTAGAAAATGAAGAGATAGCAAAAGAGCTGGCTATATACGTTAATAAAGTAATGGAAGAAACAAAAGACGAACTGCCCGATCAGCCTTCTCAAACTATTGCTATTATCGCTTGTTTAAATATTGCATACGATTTATTTATAGAAAAAAATAAAAACCGTGAATTTCTGATACAGGCCACGGATAAAATAAAAAGAATTAAGCTTCTTCTTAAAGAACCTGAAATGTCTGACCCATCTTAAAGTTTACCGCACTGCCGTTTTTTAATGAAAAACTAACAGTTGAATTAATTAGGGAGTGTGAACTTCGGAGCGTATTACAGGCCTCAGCTCAACTTGTTTGAGACTCTGACTTTGTTAGAGCAGTGGAAGTAAAAAGCTTTCGAGCGCGTTCCCACCGTGCTTTATAGGGTTTTTCCTATTAGCCGCGGCAGTGTCGGTATTTAATTCCAAATACAGTACGGAGAAAAAATGATGGATTTGATAATTATAATCCCAATGGTTGTTGTTCTGATAGTTTTGTTCTTTTATTTAGGATGGATGTTCAATTCAAAAGTTGGTAAAAAAAGCATTGTTGCAGCTGAAGAAAAAGCCGAGCAGGTTATTCAGGATGCAAAAAAAGAAGCAGCTAACTTAAAACGTGAAAAGCTTCTTGAGGTAAAAGATGAATGGTATAAGAAAAAAATTGAATTTGACACTGAAATAAATCAGAAGAAACAAAAACTATCTAATCTTGAAAAACAGATTCAACAAAGAGAAGAGAACAGTGAAAAGAAATTTGATCTTGTTCTCCAGAAAGAAAAAGAATTAAGAAAACTTGAAAAGCAGCTTCAGGATTTTAAAGTCAGTCTTGATGATAAATCGATTGAAATTAAAAAACTTGAAGTAGAACAGAACGATAAACTCGAAAAGATTTCCGGGCTTACGTCCGAAGAAGCAAAAAAAATGCTGGCGGAAAATATGGTTAACCAGGCAAAAATTGATGCTGCCCAAACCATAAAAGAAATCCATGACAGAGCTAA
>DASVGS010000193.1:0-3716 GCA_036379435.1 Ignavibacteriaceae bacterium | reverse complement strand
AAATAATATTTAGATTAAAATACACGGATTAATAAGGGAAAAAGTAGGGATTCCCTTTAATAGTAAAAACAAAAATTTTCTCTTTCGAGTGGCTAAAATTATAAATTTATGTTTTTAAAACAAATGAATCTGTTAAATATCAAAAATAAGTTTTTTATTACTTTCTGTTATAAAATTCGGGTGTACTGATTAATACAAAATCATCTGAATAATACAACCTGATTTAAATCTAATTGTCTATTTCTTAAAAAACATAAAATCAGTCAAATCTACCGAATCAAGAAACTCAATTATACTGTTTTATCTATTAAATTATAAAAGTCTTTTTAGTATTTGATATGTTATAACCGACGTTCCATATATGATTACCGCATATAATAATATTATTAAAAACGAAGAAGAGGTAATTTTTATGCTTGCCAATAATCCCCTCCAGCCACATTTATTACATCTATAATATTTATGGAATGAAAATTTGCTAATGAATTTTTCTTTATAATTCCTGCTGTGAGAACGTACTATCGTACCGGCTTGTTTGCACGATGGACAGCTATTAAAAGTTGGATTTATTTTATAATAAGCCTTAGAATTCCTCAGCAATTTTTTTAACATTTATTTCGATTCAAAAAAATTAGTTGTATTTGCCGCTGCTTAATAATCTTGAGTAGCTTTTATCATCCTGCAACAATTTTAATGCGGTATTAAACTGTTTATCAAATTCCAGTTTTTCCTTAATACCCGCATCATTACCCAAAAATCTATGGGCAAGCTCCACTTTTAATTCATTTAAAATTTCATCCGAGCTTTCTGAGAATTCAGTCTCAAACATTCCCTTCACTTCAGATTTTAATTTTTCCAGCGTTACGGGTAATTCTTTAGAGCTATGATTTTCATTTAAATGCTTTACAATTTCATTTATCTTTTTTTCCACATCTGATTCATACTCGTACTTAGATTCAATCAGGTATTTTTTATATTCAGATAAAATCTTTTCATCTTTAATTTTTTTAAAATCTGCATTTTCATTTTGATAGTAAAATTTATCAGCAAAATTAAAAATTGTACCTTTTGCCAACAGGTCTTTTAACAAATCGCTTTCAATTCCGTTATTAACCGTTGTATCAGGTGTAATACCGCCTGCACTATAAACTAATCTTTTATTATCTGTTGCATATACATCCTCTTTCAATGAATCGGGCTCTGTTATTACTCTATTATCCTTTGAGTAATCAATTTTTTGAATACATCTTCCGCTTGGGGTATAATATTTTGCAGTTGTAATTTTTAAAGATGTGTTAAAACTTAAAGGAGTTATAGTTTGAACAAGCCCTTTACCAAATGATTTTGTACCGAGAATTACGCCGCGATCGTGATCTTGTATCGCTCCTGCTACAATTTCTGATGCAGATGCACTATTCCCGTTCACCAGGACAACAAGTTTTTCAGTTCCAACCAAAGGTTCTTCTACAGCAAAATATTTTTTTTCACTGCTTAATTCTTTGCCACGGGTAGAAACAATTAATAAATCTTTCTTTAAAAACTTATCACAAATATCAACTGCAACATCAAGCAATCCGCCGGGATTTCCCCTTAAATCCAAAACTATTGATTTAATTTCTTTTTTATTTTTTAATTCCCTAAGTGCACTTCTAACTTCATCTCCTGCAGAACGGCTAAAGTTAGAAAGTTTGAGATAAACATTATTAGAATTTTCCGGATAGAAATCCGCAAAGACAAGATTTTTAACAATTACTTCTTCCCGAACCAGGTTAAATATCAGAGTATCTTTCTCATTCATCCTTAATATTTTTAGCTGAACCGGTGTTCCGGGTTCTCCTTTAACCATTGATGATATTTCATCAATTTTTTCAGGTGTCACACTTACATCTCCAATTCCTGTTACAACATCGCCAATCCTTATACCTTGCTTTTGGGCTGAGTAGCCATCAAGAACTTCCAGAATTGTTACTTTATCATTTCTGATACCTATAGATATGCCAACTCCGCCATATTTTCCATTAGTTATAAGATCAATATTCTCCTGATTTTTTTCATCTATAAATACTGTATATGGATCAAGCTTGCTCAACATTCCTACTATACCGGCACGCATAAATTCCTTTGGATCGATATCATCCACATAATTAAATGATATCTCTTTATAAACTTTACCAAACAGTTCAAGGTTTTTGCTAATTTCAAAATAGACATCACTTTTACTTATGATAAAACCAAATGTAAAAAGTACAACTAACGTTAGCGATGAAAATAATATTATTTTTCGTGTCTTCATTTAATTACTGCCTTCAACTAATTTAATTTCACTAATAATTTTTTCAGATATACTATCAATACTTTGTGTACCGTCTATAACTTTAAATCTTTTTTCTTTTTTGGAAAGATATAGATAACCTTCTCTTACCCGTTCATAAAAGGAATTATCAGATACTTCAATTCTATCCAAACTGGAATGTTCAACTTTTTGTTTTCTTTTAATTGCAACTTCATTGGGAATATCTATAAAAAAAGTTATATCCGGTATCGTATTTCCTATAGCAAGATTATGAATATTAATTACAGCATCAACTGATAAACCTCTCCCAAATCCCTGGTAAGCAGTTGATGAATCATGAAATCTATCCGAAATAACATAATATCCTTTTTCAAGGTGCGGTCTTATCACTTCTCTTACTAACTGTGCCCTGCTTGCTGAAAAAAGAAGTAACTCGGTTTCCATAACCATCGCATTATTTTTTTTATCAAGCAGTATTTCCCTTATCTTTTCAGAAATTTCTGTTCCACCCGGTTCTCTTATTAAAAGAACATTTTTATTTTGTTTAACTAAATACTCGTTCAATAATTCAACCTGAGTTGATTTACCGGAGAAATCTATTCCTTCAAAAGTAATGAACATAAAACAGGTCTGCCTTTACTATAGGTTAAGATATAAGATAAAAATTATTCAAACTTTTTGATTATATAACTCAATCGTGCAGGTTTAATATATACTAATTGGGTGTTGCCGGGTATACTTATTTTTGGTTCAACACTTCCAAGTGTATCATAAACAATTTCTTTATAATCAAGAGATGCACTTATTTGATCGGGATCAATCTTTCCTAATATATTAATTCCGCCTCTTAAACTGCAGCTAATAATATTCGGAATGAGTACAACATCACGATCTTTTGGAACATCCGTAATTGTAACTTTAATATTGTTAAAACTTTCTTCCACAATTCTTTGAACATCAAAAGTCAATTCAGCTTTGTTAAATTCTAATTGAAAACCCTCCGGCTCTTCTATATCAGCAATAACCTTTATTTGGTTATCCAGAGATGATAATTTTACAACCCTTGTTTTGATTGATGATAATTTATCCAGAACACTCGTTGGTCCTGCTACAAGAACTGAGTCGGGATAAACTCTTACAGGTGTAGCCAAACCAAAGCCATCACTAAATGCAAGATCAGCATTAGCTTCAATTTTTAGCCGTTTAAATTTTAATTTTTCAACCTTAAAAGAAACTTGTCTAGGTGTTATTTCTGTAATTGATATTCCCCCGCTAATCCAATTGTTTTCACTAATTTCGTTAAATGGATCAACAGTAATTTTACCGCTGTCTCTGTCTGCAGAAACATAATAAAACTTTTCAGAGCTAAGCATTATTGAGAAAAGCTGCCAGCCTTTTGCTTTTAATTTTACAGAAACTTTAC
>DASVGS010000192.1:0-13225 GCA_036379435.1 Ignavibacteriaceae bacterium | reverse complement strand
ACCAATCAGGCTTACTACTTCAAGTAAATTTGTTCCTGTTGATGACTGCGAAATCATTAAATCTGAAAAAACCGGAATGGCACCTAAAAGTGAAGGACCTAAGACAACACCAGCAAGAATTTCACCTACAACAGTAGGTTGACCAATACGCTGAAATAATTCTCCAAATACACGTGCAAAAAGTAATAATAAAAAAAGTTGGAAAAGTAGGATCAGAATGTCGTTATGTAATGAAGCTTCAGACATCAACTTTATAATAATTAATAGAATATTACATTGAATATAAAATGATTTTTACGTTGTAAGGTAATGAAAAGATAGTTTAGAATAAATATTTGTGCATTAGCATCCAATTAATCAATATTCTATTGAACTCAAGTAAATAATAATTTATTTGAAATGATTTGTTTAAGCATTTGTTTGGAATTTTGAGAAAGAAACTAAAAGTTATTATTTGATGATCGTTTACTTTATCGATATCAAATATTTGTTTTAAGCTACAATTTAATTCGTATAACAATTTCACTTCTAAAGCCTATTTGCCTAATTTTGAGACGTAAATTAATTAAAAATTGAAATTACATTTAGAAAAATCAGGAGTTAAAAAATGACAACAATAGTTGATGTATTTGGAAGAGAAATTTTAGATTCAAGAGGTAACCCAACCTTAGAAGTTGAAGTGTATCTTGAAGGCGGTGTAATGGGCAGAGCCGCAGTTCCAAGCGGTGCTTCCACAGGTGAGCATGAAGCAGTTGAATTAAGAGATGGTGATAAATCCCGTTATAATGGTAAAGGTGTGCTTAAAGCAGTTGAAAACATTAATGAGAAAATTGCTGATGAGCTTATCGATTTTGATGCAACAGAGCAGGTTGAAATTGATAATCTTCTTATCGAGTTAGATGGAACAGAAAATAAAGGAAACCTTGGCGCCAATGCAATGCTTGGTGTTTCTCTTGCCTGTGCAAAAGCATCTGCAGAGTTTTTTGGTTTGCCGTTATACAGATATATCGGTGGTGTAAATGCACGTACACTTCCTGTTCCAATGATGAACATTTTAAATGGCGGTAAACACGCTGATAATAATGTTGATTTTCAGGAATTTATGGTTATGCCGATTGGTGCGCCAAGTTTTAAAGAAGCTTTACGAATGGGAGCAGAAACTTTTCATGCATTAAAATCGGTTCTTGGTAAAAAAGGTTATAATACAGCAGTTGGAGATGAAGGTGGATTTGCTCCAAACTTAAAATCAAATGAAGAAGCTATTGAAGTAATTCTTGAAGCTATTGAAAAAGCCGGGTACAAAGTTGGAACAGATATCGGTATTGCACTTGATCCGGCAGCAAGTGAATTTTTTATTAAAGAAAAAAATGCTTATCACCTTTTCAAATCAGCTCCTAACCAATTAATCCCAATTGAAAAAATGGTTGATTACTGGGCAGGCTGGGCAAAACAATATCCGATTGTTTCAATTGAAGATGGTTTAGCAGAAGACGATTGGGACGGCTGGAAATTGATGACGGAAAAACTCGGCGGAAAAATTCAGTTAGTAGGTGATGATCTATTTGTGACAAATACTGATAGACTTGCAAAAGGAATTGAGATGGGAGTTGCAAACTCAATTTTAATTAAGTTAAATCAGATTGGAACTTTAACTGAAACTCTTGATGCAATTGAAATGGCAAAAGTTGCAGGCTATACAAATGTTATCAGTCATCGATCTGGTGAAACTGAAGATACCACAATTGCTGATATTGCTGTTGCAACAAATGCCGGACAAATTAAAACGGGATCAGCTTCAAGAACTGATCGTATTGCAAAATATAATCAGCTTTTAAGAATTGAAGATGAATTAGATGCTGCAGGAATTTTTCCCGGTATCTCTGCATTAAATTACAACGGTTAATTATTTTTTTTGAGGTTGTTGTAAAATTCTAACTTTTATTGTCATTCCCACGAAAGTGGGAATGTGTTTTCCACAATTTATTAGGGATATATTTTTTTCAGGGGAATGACAGGAAAGTACAAAACTTATATTCAACCTCATTTTATCCGTTAAATATTTTACAAAGTATTAAAAATAAGAGATCAAAATGAAAAACAATTATATGGAAGATTGTAAATCACTTATCAAAAAAAATAAGATTGAATTTATAGATCTAAAAGCAAATGATTTAACCGGAAGACTTCATCATATCACACTTCCGGTTTATCCGAATATACTTGATAAACTTTTAAAAGAAGGTGTTGGATTTGATGGTTCAAGTTATGGATTTAGAAAAGTAGAAAACAGCGATATGATATTGATTCCTGATCTTTCAACCGCAAAGTTGGATCCTTTCCGTGAAGCACCAACATTAACTTTTTATTCCAACATATTTCTTACAGATGAGAAGAGGAGCCCATTTAATCAGGATGGAAGATATCTGGCAAAAAAAGCCGAAGATTTGTTAAAGAAAACTACCGGTGCAGATAAATCCTGGTGGGGACCAGAGTTTGAGTTTTATATTTTTTCTAAAGTTGAGTACGATACGCGCACAGCTTCATCTTACTATAGAGTTGAACATGCTGAAGAGTTTTACAAAAAAGCTTACCATGCTGCAAATCCCTTTGATGAGTATGATGATTTTCGTGATGAGGCATGCAAACTTTTAAAGGCGCAGGGAATAAATGTAAAATATCATCATCACGAAGTTGGTGAACGCGGACAGCAGGAAATTGAAACCTATTTTAGCAATTTGCTTGATACAGCTGATAATATAATCACAGCAAAGTATATTCTTTTCAACTTTGCAAAAGAAAAAGGTTTATATATTACCTTTATGCCAAAACCAATGTATCAACAAGCGGGTAATGGAATGCACTTACATCTTTATTTAACCAGGATCGGAAAAAATGCATTCTATAAAAAAGGTGAATATGGAAATATGAATGAGCTGGGAAGATTTTTTATTGGCGGAATGTTAAAACATGGTCCGGCACTTTCAGCATTTACAAATCCAAGTACAAATTCATACAAAAGATTAGTACCGGGATTTGAAGCTCCTGTAGCATTAACTTATGGACAGGGAAACAGAGCAAGTGCAATAAGGATTCCAAAATATATTTCTAATCCTGATGAAACAAGATTTGAATTCCGCCCGCCGGACGCAACAGCAAATCCTTATCTTGCGTTAGTTGCGATGCTGCTTGCAGGAATTGATGGAGTTGTAAACAAAATAGATCCGGTAAAAGAAGGGTATGGACCTATTGATAAAAATTTTATGGATTCAGATTTAAAAGATCACATTCATTTTTTACCGCGCAATTTAACAGAAGCACTTGATGCATTGGCTGTTGATAATGATTTCCTCCATAGAGGCGGAATATTTACAGATGAATTGCTTGATCAATGGGTAAAGACAAAAAATGAAGAAATTCATTCTATCGGTACAATGCCTCATCCTTTCGAATACAAAATGTACTTTAATTTATAATCAAATTTTCGGGAAGATAGCCCAATCAATCTTCCCGAAACATATATTTAAATAATAGTAAAAGAAACTTTAATTACTCTAATCTTATAAATGAATCTACTCGGTGAACTTAGTGCTCTGTTAACTGCATTCCTTTGGTCGGGAACCTCTATTGCGTTTTCTTCTGCTGCTGAAAAAATAGGATCGCTTCAACTTAACATTAACAGAATGATCCTTGCTACAGTTTTTCTTATCTCTACAATTTTTATTGCAGGATATAATTTTGATTTATCAAATTCACAGTATACAAATTTAGTTATCAGTGGAATAATTGGATTAGTTATCGGTGATTCATTCCTATTTAAAAGTTATCAGCTCATCGGCGCAAGAATAAGTATGTTACTTATGGCTCTTTCTCCGGGTATGTCAACTATTCTTGCATTCTTTTTTCTTGATGAACGAATTACATTTTTGGGTGTTGTTGGAATTTTTATAACAATTGCAGGAATAGCTCTTGTTGTTCTTGAACGGAATGCAAATTCAAAATACAACATAACAGGATTAGGAATATTTTATGGAATAATGGGTGCATTGGGGCAGTCAGTGGGATTGATATTTGCAAAATTAGCTTTTCAAGAAGGGCACATTGCAGGATTTGTTGCAACTTTTATTCGCGTTTTTTCTTCTGTGATAATTTTTTTGCCGATAATGTTGCTGCTTAAAAAATATAAAAATCCCTATAAATTATTTACAACTAATAAATCTGCTTTGGGTACAACAATACTCGGAACAATACTTGGACCTTTTTTAGGAATAACCTTTAGTCTTATTGCGGTGGAAAATACAAAAGTTGGAATAGCTGCCACACTTATGTCAACAATGCCGATAATAATGCTGCCAATGGTAAAATATATTTATAAAGAAAAATTATCGTGGAGAGCAATTATTGGAGCCGTAATTGCAGTTGTGGGTGTTGCTGTGATATTTTTAAGATAAAAAAATAATTGGAGATAAAATGAGTGAGAATTCAAAATTAAACCATTGTCTTAATTGTAACGCATCTGAAAATGAAATGCCATTGGTCAATCTTGTTTATTCAGGAAAACCGGCATATATCTGTTCAAGGTGTTTACCGATATTGATACACAAACCGGAGATGCTTGTTGGTAAGATTGAAGGAGCAGAAAAAATCTCTGCTGCTAAACACGATCATTAAATTGTAACAGTCGGATTTTATTCTAAATATTTTTTGTATGCTTGATAAGTCTTATTATCAAAGCAAACAAAAATTACTTTTTGGATAGATTGATCATTACCCAAAAAATCTTTTATTTCTTTAACCGCAATTTTGGTTGCTCGTTCTAAAGGAAAACCATAAACCCCTGTTGAGATAGCTGGAAATGCAATAGTTTTAATTTGGTTAATAACTGCCAGTTTAAGTGAGTTCCTATAACAATTAGCTAGTAATTTATCCTCGTTGTGGTTGCCTCCATTCCAGATCGGCCCAACTGTGTGGATAATATATTTTGCTGGTAGATTAAACCCGGGGCTAATTTTTGCTTCACCAGTTTCACATCCGCCAAGAGTACGATTAAATTCTAATAGTTTTGGTCCAGCCGCTCTGTGAATTGCGCCATCTACACCGCCGCCGCCAAGTAAAGAATTATTGGCAGCATTTACTATTGCATCAATTTGCAATTTAGTAATGTCCCCCAACAATATTTCAATTCGTTTAGATAAGTTTTCAGAGATACTTAACATCATTCAATTGTGTTGAAAAAATTTTCCAGGAATCATCTTCTTTTTTTAACAGATGTATTCCTGTCGATTTGTTGTCCTTAAAATCCGGTCCGCTGATTTTAGTTGTAATTTGAGTGAATTCAACCTTAGCTTCTGAACCGTTATCCTCAAGCACTTTCATATCAATAATTTTATAATTCAAATCATAAACTTCAAATAATTTTTGTATTAACATTTCAGATGTTTGATATGCCGGACTATCCTTGTAAATAGTACCCATTACCTTTTCAAGATTTTCCTCATTCATATATTTTGCATTTGCTTCAATCACAAACTCGGGCATATCATATTTTTCTTTGCTGGAACATGAAATAAATAATGCCGTTGCAAAAATTAAAAGTATCTGAACATTATATTTTTTGATTTTTATCATTGAATTATATTTCCATTTCTTTTTTTACTTCAGAAAATTTTTCAACTGCGAAATCCAGATCTTCTTTTGAATGAGCAGCGGATATTTGGACACGAATTCGAGCAGTATCTTTCGGTACAACAGGAAAGAAAAATCCGACCACATAAACACCTTTCTCCAGCATTTTTGCAGCCATGGTTTGAGCAAGCACTGCATCCCCAAGCATAATAGGAACAATAGGGTGAATGCCATCTTTAATATTAAATCCCGCTGCTTTAATTTTTTCTCTGAAATACTTTGTGTTGTCCTCAAGTTTATCACGCAAGTTAGTTGTAGAGCTTAGTATTTCGAATACTTTTAATGAAGCTGCAACTATATTTGGAGCGACTGTGTTTGAGAAAAGATAAGGCCGGGATCTTTGTCTAAGCAGATCTACGATTTCTTTTCTTGCTGCTGTATATCCGCCGCTTGCACCACCAAGAGCTTTACCCAATGTACCGGTTATGATATCAATTCTGCCCATTACATTATTATGTTCGTGAGTGCCTTTTCCATGTTTACCCATAAATCCTACTGCATGTGAATCATCTACCATTACCATTGCATTATATTTTTCTGCCAGATCACAAATTTCTTTTAAAGGTGCAATAAATCCATCCATCGAAAATACACCATCTGTAGCAACAAGAATATTTCGGGCATTGTTGGTTTTAGCTTCTTTTAACTTTTCCTCAAGATCATTCATATTACAATTTTTGTAACGATATCTCTGGGCTTTACATAATCTTATTCCATCAATTATGCTTGCGTGATTCAGTTCATCACTTACAATTGCATCTTCTTCACCAAGTAAAGATTCAAATAATCCTCCGTTTGCATCAAAGCAGGATGTGTACAGAATCGTATCTTCCATTCCAAGAAACTCAGAGATTTTTTTTTCCAATTCTTTATGAATCTCCTGAGTCCCGCAAATAAATCTGACTGAAGACATTCCAAATCCCCATTTATCAAGACTATCTTTTGCGGCTTTAATAATTTCTGCATTGTCTGCCAGGCCTAAATAATTATTTGCACACATATTAAGTACCTGTTGGCCTGTTGTAACAGCAATATGAGCGTTTTGAGGAGTTGTAATTATTCTTTCTTTTTTAAATAACCCATCTTTTTCAATACTATTTAGAATATCAGAGTAGTGTTTTTTAATTAAAGTATTCATTTAAAATCCTTTCTTATTCCAGCCAGTTTAAAATTACTTTACCTGAATTTCCAGATTTCATTATTTCAAATCCTTCAAGGTAATCATCAATTTTAAATTTGTGTGTTATAATTGGTGTTATATCCAATCCACTTTGAACCATTGCCTGCATCTTATACCAGGTTTCAAACATCTTCCTTCCATATATGCCCCGAATATTTAATCCATTAAAAATTATTTTTGTCCAGTCAACTCCTGCATTTGAAGGAAGAATTCCGAGCAAAGCGATTCCGCCGCCATGGAACATAACATCAATCATATCATTAAAAGCATGGATACTTCCGGACATTTCTAATCCGACATCAAATCCTTCTTTCATACCAAGTTCCTTTACCACTGCCGGTAGTTTTTCTTTTGAAACATCGACCGCACGGGTAACGCCAATTTTTCTTGCAAGCTCTAATCGGTATGGATTCATATCGGTTATAACAGTATTTCGGGCACCGGCATGCATCGCAACAGCTGCCGCCATTATTCCTATTGGACCGGCTCCGGTTATCAACACATCCTCGCCAAGAAGATCATAACTTAAAGCTGTGTGAACAGCATTTCCGAATGGATCAAATACAGATAGAACATCAGTAGAGATTTTAGGATCACAATGCCAGATATTTTGTACAGGAATAACTAAATATTCTGCAAAAGCACCGGGACGATTTACTCCAACACCTTTTGTATTTGGGCAAAGATGTCCTCTGCCTGCACGACAATTTCTGCAGGTTCCGCAAACGATATGTCCTTCACCACTAACCAAATCACCAATTTGTACATCATGAACATTTGCACCAAAGGCTTCAACTGTGCCAACATATTCATGTCCAACATGCATCGGAACAGGGATTGTTTTTTGAGCCCATTCATCCCAGTTATAAATGTGAATATCCGTACCGCAAATTGCAGTTTTATGTATTTTAATTAATACATCATTTGGTCCGTATTCCGGAATCGGAACTTCCTCCATCCAAATTCCCGGTTGAGCATATTTTTTTACAAGTGCTTTCATTTTTTTCATGGTAAGACCTTCCGTGGAAAAGTATTTGATTTTTGAAAAGAATCATTTTAAAAAATATTCTAAACAAAATTAGAAATAAGGGGGGTAAAGGACAAAGAGAATTTTTCTGAAAATTAATAAGCCGATGAATAATTTAAATTATTGAATAAAGTGCAAATTCACTTCCAAGTATTGGACGCGGAGTTTTTTGATAATTATTCAATTCATTTTCCACAAAACTATTATCGATTTTATTAATATCTGCGGTGTTTTTTAACCAATTTATTTCAGCATCTGTAACAAGATTATTTACACATGCTAATTTTACAGCGTCCTTAATAAAAGAGATAGCAATTTCTTTATTAGAAAAAAAGATTGGTTCTTCGATTATGTATTTGTTCCTTAGAAGGTTTCTAATTGTTTCTTCAAAAAAATCTGAGGCAAATCCTAATTTATCAGAAATTTTTTTTAAAATTTCTTTTTCCTTATCTGTTAGTTCTTTATCAAGTTTAGCTGTGATAAATAAGCCTTTTAGATAATTGCTTCGATCGATGAGTGGAATATTCATAAGCACCTGTCAAATAAATTAAGAATAGTAAAAAAATTCTATAAGGTATCCTTTCAATTATTATGCCTTATCTTTTATTACAAACATATAGAAAATAAAAAAAAAAGCTACATAAAAAACCATCCCTATTATTCATCTAATCGAAATGAAACGATCTCGTTTATTTAAATCTATAAAAGAGATTATTATCAAGCGGTAAATAGATTTTAATTCAATATAGATTTATTATACATAACATAATTTATTTTGAACATTGTAGATAACTGAAGAATTCATAAACTTATTACAATTAATAAATACAGAAATTAATTCGTATTCTGGAATATTTTACCTGTCACATCAATAAAAACTGACATTAAATTATTTAACTTCTCTTTCATAAATATTTTTGAAGTGATATAATTTTTATTAACTAGTATCTCAATTTTATATGAACTATTTGATATTTATTAATAATTTGCCCAAAATAATTTTTAGATTTCTTTTATAATTATCCAAAAGTCATGAAAACATATTTTATTTTTTATCTGATACTTTTTGTTATTCTTGGTTGCAGTAACTTTGCTCAAATAAACACAGAAAGATATCGTAAAGATTCAGACTCACCTGGTTTTACTGCAAATGCCAATGTTGATATAACTGCAATCACGGGCAACACGGATTTTCAATTTATAAATATTGGCGGAAGATTAAATTACAATTGGGGTGAGAGCTATACTTTTTTAGTTTCAGACGCTGGTTTTGGCTGGGATGAAGGAAAACGAATTTTTGATCAGGCGCTTTTGCATTTAAGGCATGTACAATCATTTTCGGATCTCTTACAGGGTGAGGCGTTTGGACAAATTGATTTTAATAAAAAACGATTACTTAATGAGAGAGAACTAATTGGTGGAGGAGTTAGAATCAGATTATTAAAATTTGAAGACTTAAAACTACGTTTGGGAACTGGTTATTTTTATGAACACGAAAAAATTAATAATTCAAAAAATTCAGCAGACCGAATCGATCTGTTCGCAAACCGATTATCGACTTATCTAACAATCGAGTACAAATTAAAAGACGATATCAATTTTAATACGATTACCTATTTCCAACCGCAAATTGGCGTATGGGGCGATTATAGAATCTTATCAGAAAATTCTCTGATTATTTCACTTAGCTCTTTGGTTGATATAAATATTATTTTTAGTCTGCGATATGATTCTGAACCTCCGGAAACTATAAAGAAACTGGATACAGTAACAAAGTTTGGATTTACATTTAATTTTTAGAGATCAATTCTAAGATAAAAATATATTAAATTATTGATTAATAATTAACAAAATTTCTTAAATACAAAATTATCAGGGAGAGTTATAATGGATTACAGAGTTGAAAAAGACACAATGGGTGAAGTCAAAGTGCCGTCAGACAAATACTGGGGCGCTCAAACCCAAAGATCAAAAGAAAATTTTATTATTGGTGGAGACAGAATGCCGGTTGAAATTATCCGGGCATTTGGAATTCTGAAAAAAGCAGCTGCTCAAACGAATGCTGAATTAGGCGTGCTTCCAAAAGAAAAAGCTGATATTATTTGCAAAGTTTGTGATGAAATTATTGAAGGTAAGCTGGAAGAACATTTTCCGTTGGTTGTTTGGCAAACCGGTTCAGGTACTCAATCTAATATGAATGTTAATGAAGTTATTGCCAACCGTGCACATGTATTAATGGGTGGAAAACTCGGGGAAGGAAAACATTTTATTCATCCAAATGATGATGTAAATAAATCTCAATCATCCAACGATACATTTCCAACTGCAATGCATATTGCCGCCTGCGATGTACTTACACATGTAACAATTCCAGGAGTTACTAAACTTCTGAATACGTTAAAAAATAAATCCGAAGAATTTAAAGATATAATCAAAATTGGCAGAACTCACTTAATGGATGCAACTCCGCTGACGCTTGGACAGGAATTTTCCGGTTTTGCTGCTATTGTTGAGCATGGATTGAGAGCGATCAGATATTCATTAACACATTTGCATCAAATAGCTTTGGGTGGAACTGCAGTTGGTACCGGATTAAACACGCCAAAAGGATTTGATGTTTTGGTAGCAAAAAAAATAGCTGATCTTTCACCTTGTAAATTTGTAACTGCTGAAAACAAATTTGAAGCACTTTCTGCACATAGTTCCATTATCGAAATTTCAGGCGCACTTAAACTTTTAGCCACCGGTTTAACCAAAATAGCTAATGATATCCGTTTCTCAGCTTCAGGTCCAAGATCTGGAATTGGTGAATTATTACTTCCTGAAAATGAACCGGGATCATCAATTATGCCTGGCAAAGTTAATCCAACCCAATGTGAGGCTCTAACACAGGTTTGCACTGAAGTTGTTGGCAATGATATTGCAATTACGATGGCAGGAATGCAGGGACATTTTCAATTGAATGTATTTAAACCTGTTATGATTCTAAATCTACTTAACTCTGCCAGATTATTAGGTGATGCTTGTGTTTCTTTTAATGATAATTGCGCCATAGGTATAAAACCAAACCTTGAAAGAATTAAGTTTAATCTTGATAATTCTTTAATGCTGGTAACTGCTCTTAACCCTGTAATTGGTTATGATAACGCAGCAAAGGTTGCCAAAAAAGCACACAAAGAAAATAAAACTCTTAGAGAAGCTGCGTTAGAACTTGGTTTACTTACAGCAGAAAAATTTGATGAAGTTGTAAGACCGGAAAAAATGATTGGACCAAAAGGTTAATTAAAGCTTGTCATTGCGAGTCCCGACGAAGTCGGGACGAAGCAATCTCAAAACTAAATGTTAAGGATTGCTTCGTCGCTACACTACTCGCAATGACAGTCAGGAAAAATATGAACTGGAATGGAATAATTTCACTTCTTATTGCTTGCCTTGAATTGCTTCTTCTCTTCAATCTATTAGTGTTTGTTGAAAAGAATAGAATTAATATAATTGCAATGGGAATGATAGCTTTATTAGCTGCTTACCAATCTTTGGAATTTTTAATGTGCCAGGTTGGATTGCAGGATTCATTCTTTCCCTATCTTGCATTCGTTATTATTGGATTTTTACCGCCGTTAAATTTATTACTTACTTTTACACTTACCAATAATCAAAATCTAAATCGTAAAGTATTGATAATTTTTATTCCTGCAACAGCGTTTTCAATCTATTATGCATTTGTAATTCCAAAATTTGTAGTCGCAAAGTGTACTGTTCTTTATGCAAGTTATCATTATCCGTTGGGAGATTTGTTTGGCGCTTTTTATTATTTGCCAATATTAATCTCTATAGTACTGCTAATAAAATTTATCAAAACGACTACAGACAAAAAGAAAAAAATAATTGCTAAAGTATTATTGTCCGGAAGTATCCTGATAAGCTTTCCTGTTGTAATCGGATTTGCTTTAATATTTGTGAAGAATTATTCAATTATTTCTTCAATTGAAAGTATAATGTGTAAATTTGCATTTGTCTACGCAGTATGTCTAAGTTTTGTATGTTTATATAATTCACCTTTCAACGATGAACGAAATTATTTTAAATATTTATTTAATAATAAATAACGGGTTGGTGGTAGAATTCCGAGCTGTTTCCTATGAGATGGAAGGCGGCGATGACAGGAAAATAGATTTTCTAAAATCTAACGCTAAACAGGATTATCCCAAAGGAGTGATCTTTGATGCTCCCTCTGATGAAAATGGAAAATTCATGAGTTATACTAAATTTCATAAACTTGAAAAACGCGGAATGCATATTCAATTGTTTGAAGAAATTTTTCAGCGATATGGAACCCCAGAAAATCCTCTAATCTGTGTTACTCCGGTTGTAGATGGTGAAATTTATTCAGAATAAAAATTCAGTAATAGGTTTAAGATGAAAAACTTTTTTATAAAATCGATAATAATAGTAATAACAATAACATTTACAGGAAGTGCCTTGTACATTTCAGATAAATCACAATCTCAGTTAAAAAGTAAAACTGAGTCTCTGTTTAAACAGGATGAACTCGATAAATTTTACTCTGATAAAAAGCTTGGTTCATTTGTTGAATCCGGTAAAACGTATTTCAGATTGTTTACTCCTAATGCCGAAAAAGTTTCGCTGGTTATATTTAATAAAGTCGATGATAAAAATGGGAAAGAATATGAAATGACCCGCGATGAAAATGCAGTTTGGGAAACTTCTTTGGAAGGTGAACTTTATGGAAAATATTACGGATTTTATGTTAAGCACAAAGGCAAAGACGCTGTGCTTTGTTTATATCCTTACGCTAAAGCAGTTGCAAGCTTTAATACATATTTCACTCCGCGTAAAGGAATTGTTGTTAAAGAAGATGACTATAATTGGCAGAACGATAATTGGATCCAAAGAGATTGGCGTGATTTAATTATTTACGAGATGCATGTTCGTGATATGACTGAACATCAATCTTCCGGAGTTAAAGAAAGAGGAACTTACCAGGGGTTAATTGAAAAAGGTAAAACAGGCGGAATCGATTATATAAAAAATCTTGGTGTAAATACGATTGAACTATTACCTTCTCAGGAATTTGCAAACATTGAAATTCCTTTTAAAGATTCTTTACACGGAAAGTTTAACACCTGGAATCCATATGAAAGAAATCATTGGGGATATATGACTGCTGCATTTTTTGCACCTGAATCATATTACTCAGAAAATGTTCGTGAACTTGAATTTAACAAATGGAGTGGTGCAGATGCAAAAGCTTTAACCGATTTTAAAGATATGGTCAAAGCATTTCATAAAGAAAACATTGCGGTGATTATGGATGT
>DASVGS010000191.1:0-6548 GCA_036379435.1 Ignavibacteriaceae bacterium | reverse complement strand
CCCAATCCAAGCATTTCAAGTGAACCATTAAAAAATGTTCTGCCCATCAAAAATCCCTCAAGTGAAACGGTTCCCATTGGATCAAGAATTATTTTATCCGCAACAGATGCAAAGTGATACTCATTCATTCCTGCACGATCTAAATACACATATACTTTTTTACCATAAGATTTTATTTCTTTTAGCTTTTCCCGTAACTCCCAAAACATCTCTTTGTTGATATTAGCTCCGGAAAGATTTATTGCGATACCGGAAACCGAGTTATCATATATTACTGCATCCAGTTGTTCAAGAAGATTGAAAAGTGTTTTGCTGTTATCAAAAAGCTTAAAGTTCTGATATTTGATTACACCCTGAAGATTGATGCTAACATAATTGCTGTTGCCGGAAAAAATTCTTAATAAGTTTCTATCATTAGCGCCAACACGTATGCCGTAAGTATTAAATGATCTTTTAGCATTTTCATCAAAGTGTCCGACAGTTGAGAAACCGAAAACGCCAAATCCCAATTGCAATCCCACATTAAAACTTTTTCCATCGTAGTATCTGCCAATTATTCTTAATCCATCTAACGGTTCTACAATTGCACCTGCACTCCATTTTTTATTTTCAACAACTTTATCATTAGTAAAAGTGTAATCTCCAAATAAAGTAAAACTATAATTAGTAAATGGTCTTAATCCTGCTCCAATAATTCCTTCTCGCGCACCTTTTGTGAGTAAATTGGTTATAAAATTAAGTGAAAGAAAATCAGCAGGACGATAAATTGCTCCAAGTGTAAATAAATCTGAACGATCAAATATATTTACATCTCCTGATGACCATCCGTAACCGATACCAAAACCAAATGCATCAGTACCAATTGCAGTTGATATTTTATAATCTGTCATTGAGTAATTATCAAAAGACTGTTTATGTACGCCAAATCCTAAATAGGGAATTGAGGTGAATAGTCCCCAGTTACTAAAGTTAGTAACATCAGCGTTTTTATCATTCCAGGTAAAATAAATATTTGGCTGCGGTTGAAAAGTAAGTTCAGCCGGGTTGTTATATCCACCCAATCCAAACAGCATTGTCCCCGGAGTTGCATATTCCATTTCATTATTAAAATAATATGAGGGATAAATTGTTTGGGTCTGGCCGATTATGGTGCTTAATAGAACAATTGCTGCAACAAAAAAATTACGTAACATTTTTTTTCCTGATTATGTTCCAAAAAATCTGGTATAAAAATAACATTTAAAGGGAATAATAAATGACCTGAACTATAAGGAACTGAAAATATTTATTATCTGTTATCCCTTTACACAAATTAAATAAACAATATAATATATCAGGAGGTCCAAATGTTCGCAATAAAGTATCTTTCAATTTTCTTAATGTTAGTTTTAGGAATTACAGTTTTTACTGGCTGCAGTGATGATGAAGAAATCGTAACCCCAACACCTGCAGCTAAATCCAGAGTTCTTGTTACACATGCTTCACCTGATGCACCGGGAGTAGATCTTTTAGTAGATAACACCGTTGCAGGAACTAATTTAACATTTCCAAACAGCACCGGATATCTTGAGGTAAATTCCGGAACCAGAAACGTAAAAGTTAATGTAGCAGGTACTTCTACAACGGCTATTGAAGCAAATCTGACTTTAGCAGCAGACAAAAACTATTCAGTATTTGCAGTAAATAATGTGGCGTCAATCGAAGCAGTTGTGCTGGAAGATGATTTAACAACACCAGCAAGTGGTAAAGCACATGTAAGATTCCTGCATTTATCACCAAATGCTCCTGCTGTGGATATTACATTGAGTGATGGAACAGTTGTATTTGGAGATTATACATTCAAAGAAGCTTCTGCATTCACTCCGCTAAATGCAGGTACTTACAATCTGCAGGTTAGGTTAGCAGGAACTTCAACAGTTGTTTTGGATTTGCCGGGAATTTCATTAACTGCGGGTAAAATATATACTGTGTTTGCAAAGGGATTAGTTGGTGGAACAGGTACACAGTCTTTAGGTGTACAGATAATTGTAAACAAGTGATGATCGGGTAGCGATTCGATGATGATAAAGCCGGATTTGAAAAAATTCGGCTTTATATTTTTAAAGATGATTTTCTGAATCATAAGTAATTCTTTTTCTTTATTTTTACTCAATCAATAAAATGATTTAGTATGATTGAAATAAAAAATCTTCACAAAAGTTTTGGCAGTAAAAAAGTATTAAATGGTGTCAATCTAACAATTGAACAAGGGGAGACTATTGTTATTATTGGAAGAAGCGGTTGTGGTAAAAGTGTTTTGATTAAGCATATCGTAGGACTGCTTAATCCCGATGATGGTTATGTGAAAGTTGAAGATAAGATAGTAAACAATCTCTCTCAAAATGAATTATATGAGCTAAGAAAAAAATTCGGATTTCTGTTTCAGGGCGCAGCATTGTTTGATTCTATGACGGTGCAGGAAAATGTTAGTCTGCCATTGGTGGAATCAAAAAACGGTTATTCAAGCAAAGAGATTAATAGAATTGTTGACGAAAAATTAGCATTGGTTGATCTTGAAGGTAATTTACAGTTAAAACCATCAGAACTTTCAGGCGGAATGAAAAAACGTGTTGCACTTGCACGTGCGCTTGTTACAAATCCATCTTATATCCTGTATGATGAACCTACCACCGGACTTGATCCGATAATGTCCGATTCGATCGATCTGCTGATAAAAAATCTTTCAGAAAGATTAAATGTTACTTCAGTTGTGGTTACCCACGATATGTACAGTGTAAAAAATGTTGCTCATCGTGTTGCTATGATGAATGACGGAATAATTTATTTTATCGGTAAACCCGAAGAATTACTGACTTCTTCAGATAAAGTTATTGAAAATTTTATCAGAAGAACTGAAGTTTAGTATTACTTACTTTCAACTTTTGTTTTTTAAGCAAAAATAACTCTCCTATATTCTCCAGTATTCTCTTTTTATATCTCTTTGCACTTCTTAATAAAAAGATTATATTTCAAAAAATAAAAATTGGAGTCACATATGGAATCTATTAAAGATATTTTAAAAGGACGCGAAGTTTTCACCGTTCAATCAGGTTTATCAATAAAAGAGACAGTAAACTACATGGCCAACAAAGCGGTCGGTCTGGTGCCTGTAATGAAAGAGGATAAACTGGTAGGTGTTTTTTCGGAACGTGATCTTGTAAAAAGAGTGATAGCCAAAGATAAAGATATGAACTCCACTTTAGTTGATGATGTAATGAGTACCGATCTTGTTATCGGTAAAATTGATGAATCTAACGAATCAGTGCTTGCAAAAATGAAGGAAGCAAAGACAAGACATATTTTAATTATTGAGAATGATAAATTAATAGGAGTTCTTTCGTTGCGAGATCTTTTAGAAATAGATCTTAATCACTGCAAAACTACAGTTGAGGTTTTAAATAATTATATTTACTCCAAGTAAAATAATTATTTTATTATATGCCTAACATTACCTCGATTGTAGAAATTATCCAATTAATGCTTGCACCGGGAATTATGATTTCCGCCTGCGGATTACTTTTACTGGGAATGAATAATAAATATTCCCTGGTTGTAAACAGAATTCGTTTACTTAATGAGGAGCGAAGAAAAACCGTAATAAAATCAGATGATAAGGATTTTAATTATCACGAAAATCAACGGCTGGAAAGTATTTCCATGCAGATTACTAAATTGGTTTACAGAGTTAAACTAGTTAGAAATGCTGTACTGGCATACACAACTGCAGTTGCCCTTTTTGTTCTCACTTCGCTATTAATTGGTTTTGGATTTTTATTTGATTTTACAAAACTCAATTCATTTATAACGGTTTTGTTTTTAATGGGAATGATCTCTGTTTTGTGTGGAGTTATTTTTGCAGCGTATGAAACTTACAAAGGATATGAGATAGTAAATTTTGAAGTAAAAATTGATGAGTAAATTGTTTTAATGATCCATGCCTCTGTGGTTTTTTTACCACAGAGACACAGTTTAAATGTTACATAACTAAAGCCATTATTGCCTTCTGAACATGCAATCTGTTTTCTGCTTCATCAAATATAACTGAATTTGGAGAATCAGCTACTTCGTTTACGACTTCATCTCCTCTATGTGCGGGTAAACAGTGCATAAACAAATAATCATCTTTTGCATTTTTAACTAACTTTGGATTAACCTGATACTTCATAAACTTTTTCCGTCGTTCAGCAGCTTCTGATTCCTGACCCATACTTGCCCATACATCAGTGTAAACGATATCAGCATTTTTAACCGCAGCAACCGGATCCTCAAGTATTTCAACTTTACTGCCCATGTACTTAGCAAACTTTTTAGCATTCTCAACTATTTCTCTATCCGGTTTATAACCTGATGGTGAAGCAATCGCAATGTTCATTCCAACTTTAGAACAGCCATTAAGTAAACTATGAGCCATATTGTTACCATCACCAATATATGCAAGCTTTAATCCTTTTAAGTTTCTTTTCTTTTCAAGGATTGTAAATAAATCTGTTAAAACCTGGCATGGATGAAGAAGATCCGTTAAACCGTTTATAACTGGAATATCTGCATACTTTGCAAGATTTGTAACATCACTGTGGGCAAAAGTACGGATCATAATTCCATCTAAGTATCTTGCTAATACTTTTGCTGTGTCTTCAATACTTTCACTGGTTCCAAGTTGTAAATCATTTGGACCGAAGTATAAACCAATTCCACCAAGCTGATAAATACCTACTTCAAATGAAACCCTGGTTCTTGTAGATCTTTTTGTAAATATCATTCCCAGTGTTTTTCCTTCAAGTAAGCGATGTGGTTCACCGGTATATTTTTTTTCTTTAAGAGATTTACTTACATCAAAAATCTCATAAATTTCTTCAAGTGTAAGATCAGCAATAGAAATTAGATCTTTGCCTTTCATATTAACTGCCATAAATAACTCCTATTATTTTAAAGTTTAAATTCAGATTTAAGTTTAAATAAAAATAAATCACATAACGCCAATACCAAACAATAAACTACCTATTACAAACTATCCTTGTTCCACCGTCCATATTTCCAAGCATTGCGCTATCGGTAATTACAGTTTCCCTACCGCCATTCTTAACAAAATTAATTGCGGCAATAATTTTTGGACCCATACTTCCTGCAGCAAATTCTCCATCATCATAATACCTTTGAGCTTCCTCAACTGAAATTACATCTAATGCTTTTTGATCTGGCTTGTGAAATTTTAGGTACACTTTAGGCACATCTGTAAGAATATAAAATGCTTCGGCTTCAATTTCCGAGGCAAGCAAAGCAGACGCATGATCTTTATCTATTACGGCTTCTACTCCATATAATTTGTTATTTTCACCCCGGTAAACCGGAACTCCTCCTCCGCCGGTAGCAATAACTATATTACCTTTGTTAACCAAATCTTTTATAACTTTTTTGTTTAAAATGTCGATAGGTTGCGGAGATGGTACAACTCTTCTCCAGCCCCTTTTTCTGGGATCTTCTTTAAAAACAAAATTATTTACTCTTGCTAAAAGATCTGCTTCTTCTTTTAAATAAAAAGCACCAACAGGTTTAGTGGGATTTTTAAATGCCGGATCATCCTTATCAACCAGAACCTGAGTAACAAGGGTTACAACATTTTTTTTAATTTTATGATCTTTTAAAAGATTATACATTTGTCTCTCAATCATGTAACCAATGCCGCCCTGCGAATCGGCTACGCAGATATCGAGAGGCATTTTAGGAATTTTATAGTTGTTGTATCCTGCTTCATTACGCAGCATAATATTGCCAACCTGCGGGCCATTACCATGAGTGATTACAATATTGTAATCTTCTCTAAGAAGATTTAGCAGGTTGATACAAGTATCGTATGTATTTTTTTCTTGTTGCTGGATAGTGCCGATTTCATTTCCCCTAAGAAGCGCGTTTCCTCCAAGAGCAACTACTGCAGTTTTTTTCATTGTGAAATAACTGTATTGGTAAAGTAATATAAAAATTAAAGTGTTAACTTAAAGAAGGTAAATTTCAAAAAAAATTTTATTTGATTTTTTACATTTAAGTGATAAAAATGAACAGTAAAAGTGATGAATTTTCCGATGAGTTTTTAAAACCGGGTAACATGCTCAGGCTCTACGCAACCGGGGCCTTTCCAATGGCTGATCAGGAATCAGGTGCGATTGAGTGGTACATGCCCGAAACAAGATGTATAATCCCAATAAACAATTTTAATATTCCCAGATCAACAAAAAAAGAAATTAAAAAAAATAATTTTGAAATTCGTTTTGACACACAAATTATTGAAGTAATAAAAGGCTGTGCAGATAGAAAACAAACATGGATTTCTGACCGGCTGATTGAAGCATACAAAAGATTAATTAAACGCGGTCATATTCACTCTGTTGAAACATGGAAAGATGGATATCTTGTTGGCGGCTTATACGGTGTTACATTTAGAGGTGCGTTTTTTGGTGAATCAATGTTTTCAAAAGTTTCCCAGGCCTCTAAAGCAGCATTAGCGGCTTTACTTT
>DASVGS010000190.1:0-6442 GCA_036379435.1 Ignavibacteriaceae bacterium | reverse complement strand
GAGATTAGACCTGGATGAATAAATTATGTATACAAAGAATTCTGCCATAAAAACAAAAATCCCGAAAAATATCGGGATTTTATCGTTTGTGGGCGCTCAGGGATTCGAACCCCGGACCCTCTGCTTGTAAGGCAGATGCTCTAAACCAACTGAGCTAAGCGCCCAAATTGTTTTCAAAATTTGGTGGACAAATATGCGGTTTTTCCAAAATAAAACCAAACAATAAAAAAGTTTTTGGGTCCTTTGTACATTTAATTAACAGGACGGATTTATATTGAAGTCAAGTAAGATTATAGAATCTTATTGAATTTATTTTACTTTAATTAAATCTTTACCCTTCCTTAAGATGACTTGCGGGATATAAATGAAGACAGATCATCACAAAAATACTATCAGCCTTTTGTATTGAGGATTAAAAAATAACCAAGGTAAGTTCTTGACTTATTATAAGTTTTTTACCAATCTTCATCCCGTAGAATAATCCGAATTATCATAATTATAAAACTGACCGTGCAGTACACCAATATTACTGTGTATTACTTATTCATGTATTTTTAAAATATGCAACCTGTAACAATTGAAGAACTAAAAAAAGTTAACGCATTAATTGATTTATCTGATGAACATCTCCGATGGATTCTGGAGCACTCTGAAGTAATTGAATATGAAAGCGGCGAATTAGTTGCCAAAACCGGCGACCCGGCAGATTGGATGTTTTTTATTATTGAGGGTGGATTTGATTTTTATATGAATGTGAATGGACGGTTAGTCTACTACCACCACTTTACAAATGATTTTGAGTCAGGTGGAGTAACTGGGATATTGCCTTATTCAAGAATGAAAATATATCCTGGTAATTCGATTGCAGTTGATAAACTTAGAGGTTTGCGATTGCATAAAAAATATTTTCAAGAGCTTGAACAACTCAATCCGGTATTTATTCAGCGGTGCATAGGATACATGACCGAACGTGCAAAATCGTTTGCCACAATGCAATTGCAGATTGAAAAAGTTAGCGCACTGGGTAATCTGGCTGCTGGTATTGCACATGAACTTAATAATCCTGCATCTGCTATAAACAGGATTTCTTATGAATTAACGAATCGGTTATTCCTGAATATAGAGCTGACAGAAAATATTCTTCGCCAAAAAATAAATGCAGATCATATTAAATACTTTAGAGAAAAGATTGAGGCTAAAGAGATTGTACCAAAGAAAAAATTAAGTGCATTACATAGAATGAAAAATGAGGATGAATTGATGAGTTGGCTTGATAAAAAAGGTCTTCCGACTGATCATCAGGTTGTTGAAACATTTATTGATGCCGGATTTAGCACAGATGATCTTGAAATTTTAGCTAATAAAGTTCCAAAAGATGAATTAGTTCAGGTATTACTTTGGGTAGAAAATTTACTTAGTTCACAAAGAATTATTAAAGATCTGGCAGAAGCCTCTAACCGGGTATCCAATTTAGTTGGAGCAATTAAAAGCCATGTACATATGGATAGAACAAATGAATTGCAGCCCACGGATATTCATAGAGATATCGAAAACACTATTACACTACTTGGATATAAACTTCGCGAAAAAAATATAAGTGTAGAAAAATCATTTTGTAGCGAGAATCTTGAAGTTCCGGCATATATAGGAGAACTGAATCAGGTTTGGACAAATATTATTGATAATGCAATTTATGCTCTTGATGTTGGCGGCAGACTTATTATTGAAACTAAATGCAATCCTAAAAATGTTGAAATTAAAATCATTGATAATGGCGCCGGTATTCCCGAAGAAATTCTTTCAAGAATTTTCGATCCATTTTTTACTACTAAAAAAGTAGGTGAAGGAACAGGAATTGGATTGGATCTTGTAAAAAGAATAATCAAACATCACAATGGTGAAATTAAAGTTAACTCAAAGCCAGGCAGAACTGAATTTCAGATCATTCTGCCAATCAATCAGGAAAAATTATAGACATCATGAAATTACCATTTATCATAATTGTTGATGATGATGAACATGTATTGCGTGCAATTCAGCGCGATGTACGTTCAAATTATCAGAGAGAATACAGAATCAGTGCAACGGATTCTGCAAATGAAGCACTTGAGCTTATTAAAGAATTGAAGCTCAAAAATGAAACGGTAGCTTTGTTCATTTCTGATCAGCGTATGCCCGAAATGGAAGGTGTAATTTTTTTAGAAAAAGCGAGGGAGCTGTACCCCGAGTCAAAATTAGTTCTTCTTACTGCTTACTCTGATATTGAAGTTGCAATAAAGGCAATTAACGATATAAAATTAAATTACTATTTATTAAAACCATGGAGTCCTCCGGAAGAAAAACTTTATCCTGTATTGGATGATTTACTTGATGATTGGCAAGCACAGTACAAGCCGGATCATGAAGGAATTAAGATAATCGGTTTTCAGTGGTCACCTAAATCTCATAGCTTAAAAGAATTCCTTTCAGGTAATTTGATTCCATATATTTGGATGGATGTTGAAAATAGCACAGAAGCAGATAAATATTTACTCAGTTCAAATATCAATCGTGAAAATTTACCTTTAGTTATATTGAAAGATGGTTCTTTTTTGATCGATCCTACTTTACCACAACTTGCTCAAAGCATTGGACTTCAACAAACTCCTACGCAAAAAATGTATGATGTACTCATAATTGGCGGCGGCCCGGCAGGATTAGCTGCATCCGTTTACGGATCTTGTGAGGGATTGAAAACAATCTTAATTGAAAAGAGCAATCCGGGCGGCCAAGCAAGCAGCAGTGCAAGAATTGAAAATTATCTAGGCTTTCCAACCGGACTTTCAGGTTCTGAACTTACGAGAAGAGCTATGACTCAAACTCTTCGTTTTGGTACCGAAATTCTCACACCAAAAACTGTCAAAAGCATTCGTGTACAGGATGGGTATAAAATCACAGAAATGACAGATGGTACCGAAGTACACAGTAAGACTGTAATTATTGCTACAGGTGTTGAGTATACCAGACTCAATCTTCAGGGGTTGGATAAATTTGCTGGTGCAGGTGTTTATTACGGTGCTGCCGCTGTTGAGGCACATGCTTGTAAAGATGAAGTTATCTACATTGTTGGCGGAGGAAATTCTGCATGCCAGGCAGCGATGTATATGTGTAAGTTTGCTAAAGAAGTAAACATATTGATAAGGCGTGATTCAATTAAAAATACTGCAGCATACTATCTTGCAGAAAGTATTATGAAAACTCCTAATATAAAAGTGCATCCTCATACAGAAATATTTTCTGCTGAGGGAGATAAAGTTTTAGAAAAAATTACATTGAAAGATTCTAAAACTGGTGAACAAAAAACAGTACCAGCAAAAGCACTTTTCATATACATTGGAGCTAAACCGGGAACATCATGGCTGAATAATATTGTTCTAAAAGATGAAAAAGGTTTCATCATAACCGGTAATGATCTTACAAAAGAAAAATCTTTTAAACAATTCTGGAAATTGGAAAGAATGCCGCTAATGTCTGAGACAAGTGTACCTGGAATTTTTGCTTCAGGTGATGTGAGATCTACAGCATTAACAGGTATTTCATCAGCTGTGGGTGAAGGTGCAATGGCGATACGGTTTGTGCGTAAGTATTTAGAAGCGATGTAGGAATAAATTTCATTATTAGTAAAGCACAGAAAGAAAAATATTTTTAATCTAAACAAAAATAAAAGGAGCTGTTTATGCAAAAGTTCATGATCATTTCACCACATACTCACGAAGAATGTACAGTTGTTATAAAACAAACGCTGGCAATTGGATATCTTACACATTTTTGGTGGGGATGCAAATCAGGTGATCACACTGGCTATGCTATGATTGAAGCAGACAGCCCTGAAGAAGCGCTTCTTTCTATACCTACAATGATCCGGAAAAAGGGGAGAGCTGTAGGGGTTATACAATTTGATCCGGGACTTGTTCAGAAATGGTAGAAAAATAAATTTAGTTATTTTAATTTTCTTAACTATGCATAATTAAACTGAATTTTAGAAATGCATTTTATAAGCGAGAGCGAGCGACGGGGATCGAACCCGCGACATTCAGCTTGGGAAGCTGACACTCTACCAACTGAGTTACGCTCGCAAGTGATTAAAAACTCAATTGTAAATCTAAACTAAGAAAATGATCTTTTCAATCTTAGTGGGCTAAGGCTAACTGGTCTAATCCAGTTGTATTGATTTCAAATCTTTGTTCGGTTTTACTGGTTATGCTGGAAATAGCAGAATCAAGAGAGTCGTATAATTCAAATATTTCAATAGTTCCCGTTAAATTAAGCAGCGATTTAGAAAACAAACCCGGTTTAACAATCTTTATTGTTCCGCCTAATCTCATTAGTTGTTTTAATGTAACAACCATAACACCAATAAAAGCAGAGTCCAACGAATTGCAATTGCTTAGATCTATAATTATTATTTTATAACCAAGGCTTATATCAGTTTCCAGGTGTTTTTTAAATGCAGCAGCTTTTGAAATAGTAGCTTCGTTAAGGTTTACTCTTTCTATGATAAAACCGTTTGCAATTTGTCTTTGAAATTCTTCCATCATACCACTTAATTTTATTTAGCATATTATTGCCAATTAATATGCCACGCTAATGTACGATTTTGGAAGAAATATGATTTTATGGTGTTTCACATTATTACAATTGTCTCAAACAACTTCAGCTTAATAGATTTTTGATTCTATTTAATTTTCAATTTCAATAAGAAAAAGCTTCTTTTACCAATTGTACTTGTTGCTGATAAGACAATTTTCCCGAACCAACCGCAGGGCTGGCGGCTTCAGGCCTGCTAACACAAATTAATTTTTGAGAATTAGAAATTAAATCAGAAATTCTTGTGGAGAGAAAATTCCATGCTCCCATATTATTAGGTTCTTCCTGAACCCAAAGAATATTTTTTGTGTTAGGATATGAAAGTAATAATTTATTTAATTTTTCTTTCTTGAACGGATAAAACTGTTCGACTCTTAAAATGGCCGTATCAGAAATGTTATTTTTCTCTCTGTATTTAATAAGATCGTAAAAAACTTTTCCGCTGGTAAGAATAACTTTGTTTATTTTATTTTTATCATTTATAGTAGTGTCATCAAGTATTTCTTCAAATTCACCGCTAAGAAATTCATGTTTTTCCGATTTTGCTTCGGGTAATCGAAGAGTACTTTTAGGGGTCATTATAACTAAAGGTTTTCGAACCGAGTGTTTTATCTGCCGTCTTAAAAGATGAAAATACTGAGCAGGAGTAGTAACGTTGCAAACCTGCATATTATCTTCAGCGCAAAGAATTAAAAATCTTTCTAATCTTGCACTGGAATGCTCTGGTCCCTGTCCTTCATATCCGTGAGGTAAAAGCATTACAACACTATTTGGCAAATTCCATTTTTCAAAGGATGCCACAATAAAATTATCAATAATTATCTGAGCTCCATTTGCAAAGTCTCCAAATTGTGCTTCCCATAAAACCAACGCCAGCGGATCAGCAGTGCTGTATCCATATTCAAATCCTAAAACAGCAGCCTCTGATAACGAACTATCTAACGCTTCTAATCTTGCCTGTGTATCTGAAATATGATTTAATGGAAAATATTCTTTACCGGTTTTGATATCCGTAAAAGCTATGTGTCTCTGACTGAATGTTCCCCGCACACTGTCCTGACCGCTCAATCTTACTGGTGTTCCATCGAGTAAAAGACTTCCGAATGCAAGAGCCTCCGCAAGTGACCAATCCGCAGGTTCACTTCCATCAATTAATTTTCTACGCTTCTCTAAAAATTTCTCAAGTTTTGGATGTCCGTTAAAATCGTGTGGAAGGGATGTGAGTGCATTAACAATTTTAGTTAAAAATTCTTCAGAAATAGAAGTTTGTTTTTCTTTAATAACAGATAATAGTTCTTTCTTAGAAACTGCCAATGGAGCTTCATTTGAGAAAGAGGCATTTTTTTTCTTGATATTATTAAAAGACCGACTTAAAACTTCAGAAAATTTATTATGAATATTTTGAACTTCATTTTCCGTAAGTACTCCATCACTTATTAACTTATCTTCGTATAATTTACGCACCGATGGATGACTTTTAATCTTTTCATAAAGCAATGGTTGAGTAAATCCTGGTTCATCACCTTCATTGTGTCCATGTCTTCTATAACCAAACAGATCAATTACCACATCCTTTTTAAATATCAACTTATACTCTAAAGCCAATTGAGTAACCCATAAAGCTGCTTCAGGATCATCTCCATTTACGTGAAATATTGGAGCCTGAATCATCTTAGCCACATCTGTTGCGTAAGTAGTTGAACGTGAGTCTTCAGGAGTTGTAGTGAATCCTATTTGATTATTTACAATAATGTGTATTGTTCCACCAGTTCGATAGCCACTTAACTGTGAAAGATTTAAAGTTTCAGCCACAACA
>DASVGS010000189.1:0-2147 GCA_036379435.1 Ignavibacteriaceae bacterium | reverse complement strand
TTACTCCCTCATCAATTTGAGGATATGATGCGGCAGTTAAAATTAATTGCTAACGTTATCGGCAGGTCGATGTGAACCAATTGTCATATTTTTTTGATCTTTAATCTTAAATGATAAAACTTATCTTTACACCAAGATTTTACCGGAAATATTTTAGTAATAATTCATTCAATTCTATTTAAACAAAAATGTCAGATCAAAATTATAAATTAATGGAGCGTTTTAACTTCGCTTCAACTTTGAAACAAATCCTATTGATAAACTTATTTTTGTTTATACTTTTATCATCAATTTCTTTTTCGCAGGAAAATCCATTCAGAAAAGTTAATAAGACTTACTATCCCGACGGAACTATTAAAACGGAAGGCGATTATCTTTATGATCAGCTTGATGGGCATTATAAAGAATATTATCCCAATGGAAAATTATGGAAAGACTGGAATTACGTTAATGGAAGGGAAGAAGGAATTTCAATCTGGTATTTTCCGGATGGAAAAGTAAGTATTGAATGGAATTATATTTATGGAAAAAAAGAAGGAATATCAAGATGGTATTATGAAACCGGTGAACTTTGGGCAGAGCAGCAATACAGCAACGGAGTTTTACAGGGCGCAACTATAACTTACTACAAAACGGGGGAGAAGCAGGGCGAATGGAATTATGTGGATGGACTGCTTCAGGGTATTTCTAAAACTTTTTATACTAATGGCAATGTTGAAGTTGAAAGAAAATTTTTAGACGGCAAACAGCATGGTACTACAAGAATCTATCACGATGATAAAAGTCTTTCACTGGAAGCTTTTTTTATTGATGATAAATTGCAGGGTGATGTACTTATTTACGATAAAATGAAAACTCTTCGTGTGAGGGATACATATATTAATAACGAATTAATAAATCGTGTTAGAATAGATTATCAGGGAAAAGTTGAATCCAAAGAAGAACTTGTAAAAAATTATTATCCTTCCGGCAGATTATCCGAAGAAACATATATGATTGATGGTTTGAAAGATGGACCGATGAAAACTTATTATGAAAGCGGATTTCTTAAAGAAGAATGGAACTTTAAAAAAAATAATATTGCAGGAAGATCATTTGAATACTATGAAAACGGCGTTCTAAAAATTTCTTCAGATTATGTTGATGGTATAAAAAGAGGAAATGAAAAATCATATTATGAAAACGGGATACTAAAAGCTGAAACTATTTATCAGGATAATCTTAAAAACGGAATCTGTCTTACTTATCATCCAAATGGTAATCTTGAAAGCATCGGCAATTATGTACTTAACCGGTTAGAGGGAACCTATAAAACCTATTTTGATAATGGATTGCTCGAATCAGAACAAACTATTGTGGATGGACTAAAATCCGGTAAAAGAAATACTTATTACAGAAATGGCGCCCTGGAAAATATTGAATATTATATTAATGGCAGACTTTCAGGCTGGTTAAAAACTTTTTATGATGACGGCTCAATGATGAAAGAAGAATATTATTCTGATGGCAGGTTGCAAAGAAGTAAAATGTATGGAAAAAACGGATTGCTTATTTCAACTTATGGTTATAATTAAAATATAATTTAAAGTTGTCATTAAATGATGAATTAAATATTTTCTCTTTCAATTATTCTTAAATAACTAATCACTTAATCAATCACGAGGTAAGTAATGAATAATTTATTCAGGATTCTTACATTAATTTTCTTTCTCACAGTTCAGCTAACTTTTGCCCAAACAAATTCTCAAAATCTCTGGCAGGATATAGATCAATCACAGATTGTACCTGTAGGGCAGCGTTATATAATTCCACAATCTTATCGTACTGTAACTCTTGATATTGAAGGAATGCGGAATTTTTTAACCGATGCACCATTGGAATTTTCGAATGAATCCAAATCAAAAAGTTTGGTGCTTTCATTGCCAATGCCGGATGGCACAATGCAAAAGTTTTCAATTTTGGAATCACCTGTAATGGCTTCTGAACTTGCTGCAAAATATCCGGACATAAAAACATATACCGGAAAGGGAATTGATGATTCTTATGCTTCTGTAAAATTGGATTTGACTATGCACGGATTTCATGCAATGATTTTTACAGCAGAGGGAAATATTTTTATAGATCCATACAGCCTTGGTGATATTCAT
>DASVGS010000188.1:0-8987 GCA_036379435.1 Ignavibacteriaceae bacterium | reverse complement strand
AGATAAAAACCGCCAGAGAATAAAACCATTTCTCCATTTAACTTCCCTTGAATGTTTTGGTTTATATTAACTCCAGCTAAAAAACCATAATTGTTAATTGGTAAAGTGAAATTATTAGCATCAATAAGAAATCTATCGCCGACTTTGCCAGAACTATCTGGCGGCAAGCTGACATTATTTGGATAAATTGATTCTGAAAATAAACAAAAACAGTTTATCAGAATTCTAAAAACTACTCTATTGCAATTTTTCATTTGATTAAAATCATTTTTTTACTTTGGATAAACTCTCCAGATTTCAACTTATAGAGGTAGACTCCGCTAGAAAGTCTTGAACCATCAAAATTAATATCATAATTTCCTGCTGTTTTTTCTTCGTTAACTAGTGTTGCAACTTCATTTCCCAAAACATCATAAACTTTTAATGTTACAAATTGTTGTGATGGAATTTGATAACTTATTGTTGTACTCGGATTGAACGGGTTTGGATAATTCTGTGAAAGAGAAAACATTGCCGGTAAAGCACTTTTTGTTTCTTCAACATCAGTAACAGCAAATTTGGTAGATCCAAAAGCCAGACTATCATAAGAAAGACTTCTGATTAAATCAGTTTTCTCTCTCAATAATTCAATGCTGTTTAAACCAGAGTTTCCATGTGCAGGTATCAGAGCAATCATAACCCATTGAGTGTCATTCGGTGCCATATTAAATGGACCTGTGAAGAAAACAAAACCTGCGCCTCCTGAAGTCCAGGAATTATAAATCCAACCTTCACCGGTAATCGGATCACCGGAAAATGGAAATGTTGTAGGTTGATTAGATACCGGATTAATTATTGGATAACCATTAGATGTTAAACCTCGTGCTAGATTCTGTGCATCCATCGTTGATCTAACCTTTCCGGTTAGTGAATCAATGTGTGAATCATCAGCGATTCCGCGAAAAGCATTAAGTCTTAAATTTTTGAATCCATTAATCACTTTTCCTTTAAATATGGCATTGCTGTTTGCATCTTGAACAATTGGTCCGTACAACATAGAGTATCCAATTGCTGGAGGATGTGTCCCTTCGAAAGTCGTATCTTCTTCACTCCAGCAATAACCTAATTGCCTTAGAGTGTCTATTGCCGGTCTATTTTCCAATGCCCTGAAGTCTATGTCTGACCAAAAGCCAATAAATGCCGAATCGATTTGATAAATACTTTTATTAATAAACTCATATTCCATAAACACTACATTAGAAAATATATCTGTAAAATCATTTTCATTTCCATATCGGGAGAATATGGTTTCATGAATTTCTATTGGTGAGGTTTTTAAAGGCTCATTCCAGTTGGTTTGAATTGCGGTACTATCCAAACTATTAAACAATGTCCAAAGAGTCTGATCACCTTTAATTAATGGATTTCCATTTTCATCTATAGGTGCACCAAAATCCGTTGGCCATTCAGCGTAATCAGGATTTGTCTGATCATCTCCTTTAGAAATTTTGTAAACTCTGTAACGAAGCGAGTCTTCGGGATGAATTAGCATAGCAGCTTGATTTTGAATTATTGGTCCCGGAGAATAGTTCCAACAACTAAACCATTGGATAATTGATAAGATTGGCTCGCCATTTATTTTCCCTATAAACCACGGACCCTGATCATAAATAATTTGATTAGATGTACCTGATGGAAGGCTAATCCAACGTGATCTTAAGCTACCTTGATTTGAGACGACAGTTTGGAGATTATTTGCATTTAAGGAATCAAAATCAAAAAAAGTTAACCAGTTTTCTGAAACCTGTGGGTGTAATTGTGCGGAGAATGAAATTGCAAAGTAAATAAAAAATAGAATTTTTCTCATAAGTACTCCCTGGAAAAATTTATTCCAATAGCAATAGGAACTGATCAAAATTAAATTAATCATTTGCTAAAGTCAAACAATAAAATGTAATATGAATTAGTAATGAGTTTTATTGGATAAGCCTTCTTTCATGCTTAATTTTGTACTTAATATTTAATTTTCTATCAACGGAGGAGACAATTCTGTGATAATTTCTGTTCCAAAAGAAATAATGCCCGGTGAAAATCGTGTTGCCTGTGTGCCGGATGTTGTTACTAAACTTATTAAAGCCGGTTATGAAGTGCATGTTGAAAAAGATGCAGGATTAAAAGCAGGCTTTACAAACGAACAATATCAAAAAGCAGGTGCTAAAATTATTGATAATGTTTCTGATCTTTATTCTAATGCAGAGATAGTTTTTAAAGTCCAGCGTCCCGTCGATCATCCTGATGCAGGGAAAAATGAAATTGAATTAATGAAGAAGGGGACTTTACTTATCTCGTTTACGTATGTTCTTCATTATCCTGAGATCGCAAAAAAATGTGCTGAAAAAGGAATTGATTTAATTTCAATGGATATGATTCCCCGGACCACACTTGCGCAAAAGATGGATGTACTAAGTTCCCAGGCAAACATTGCCGGATACAAATCTGTAATTATGGCTGCAAATGAACTTGGAAAAATATTTCCGCTCATGATGACCGCCGCCGGTACTATATCCCCGGCTAAAGTAGTAATTATGGGTGCAGGAGTTGCGGGTTTGCAGGCTCTTGGTACGGCAAAAAGATTAGGTGCAGTAGTAGAAGTTTCTGATATCCGCAGTGCAGTTAAAGAAGAAGTTCAAAGTCTTGGCGGAAAATTTATTGAGGTTGAAGGTGCTGAAGATATGCAGGATGCAGGTGGATACGCTAAAGAAGCATCACCTGAATTTTTGCAAAAGCAAAAAGAAACAATATTTAAACACGTTACTGAAGCTGATATTGTTATTACTACCGCACTTGTTCCGGGTAAAAAAGCTCCAATACTGGTAACCGAAGAAATGGTTAAACATATGCGCCCCGGCAGTGTTGTACTTGACATGGCAACTGAATTCGGCGGTAACTGTGAAATAAGTGAGCGCGGTAAAACTGTTGTTAAATATGGTGTAACAATTATTGGCGAATCAAATTTACCAAGCCTTGTACCTCATCACGCAAGTGATATGTACTCTAAAAATATATTAAATCTTATTCAGTACATTGGTAAAGATGGTAAGGTTACTCTAAAACTTGAAGACGAAATTGTTAAAGGATCTTTAATTACTCATAACGGAGAAGTAATTAGTCAAAGGGTCAAAGATCTGATCAAATAATTGATTAAAAATTTGAAATAAAATAAAGGTTAAAAATGTCAGAATATTTATTCCTTATGCATGTGTATGTTTTTGCACTTGCAATTTTTGTGGGATTTGAACTGATCACAAAGGTTCCACCCACATTACATACTCCACTTATGTCAGGTTCAAATGCAATATCAGGAATTACAATTGTTGGTGCAATTTTAAGTGCAGGATTAGAACAATTTACAATAAGTACAATCCTTGGATTAATTGCGGTTGCATTTGCAATGATTAATGTTGTCGGCGGATTTCTTGTTACCGATCGCATGCTAAAAATGTTTAAAAAGAAGTGAGTTGAAAAATGATTGTAGTAATAGAAATAACTTATTTAATTTCCTCAATTTTCTTCATACTTGGTATCAAGAATCTAGGTTCTCCCAAAACCGCGAGAAAAGGAAATCTTCTTGCAGCAATAGGTATGTTCCTTGCAATTGCTGCTACATTACTGGATCAACAAGTGCTTACATTTGAATGGATAATAATTGGTGCATTGATCGGTTCTGTTGCGGGTGCAATAATGGCATACAAAACACCAATGACAGGAATGCCCCAGATGGTTGGAATGCTAAACGGATTTGGCGGCGGTGCTTCCATTCTTGTTGCACTTTCCGAATACTTTAAGAAAAATCCAAACTACCCTGTTGATACAGGTGCAGTATTTAATCTTCCAATTGATCAGGGAATTGCAATAATACTTAGTATACTTATTGGCGGAGTTACTTTTACGGGTTCGATGATTGCTTTTGGAAAACTACAAGGCCTCGTCACAGGTAAAGTTGTTAAGTATCCGCTTCAACACCCGTTTAATGCGCTACTGGTTTTAGTAGTACTTGCGGCTGGTGCATATGTGGTAATTTATCCTTCTATGATGAGCTTAGTGATTATGATAACAATCATATCTCTTGTACTTGGAGTTTTATTAGTACTACCGATCGGTGGTGCTGATATGCCCGTTGCAATTTCTTTGTTGAATTCGTATTCTGGTATTGCAGGATCTATGACAGGGTTTGTACTGGGAAATAATGAACTTATTATTGCAGGCGCACTGGTTGGTGCATCGGGAATAATTCTTACCAATATTATGTGCAAAGCAATGAACCGGTCTTTAATGAATGTAGTTCTTGGAGGCTGGGCTAATGCCGGATCCACAAGTGCTGCATCCTCAACAACTTCACCCAAAGGTGATGTCAAGTCTATTGATTCTGAAGAACTGGCAATGTTATTGGATTCTGTTAGCAGTGTAATAATTGTACCCGGTTACGGAATGGCAGTTGGGCAGGCACAACATGCTGTACGCGATTTGATGAATATTTTAGAGAAAAAGGGAGTTAAAGTAAGATTTGCAATTCATCCTGTTGCGGGTAGAATGCCCGGACATATGAACGTACTTCTTGCAGAAGCTCAGGTACCGTACGATAAACTTTATGCGATGGAAGATATAAATGATGATTTTAATAATACGGATGTTGTAATTGTTATTGGTGCAAATGATGTTGTTAATCCTGCTGCACGTCATGATCAGAGCAGTCCGATTTTTGGTATGCCCATACTTAATGTTGATTATGCAAAAACTGTTATTATGAACAAACGATCAATGAATGCAGGATATGCGGGAATTGATAATGAATTATTCTTCTATCCAAATACACTTATGTATTTTGGCGATTCTAAAGATGCCATGACAAAATTGGTTAATGAATTGAAGAATCTTTAATTAAAAATCAATTGTATTCCATTTCCTTAAGTGGAATAAATATTAATTATCTCTCCCCAATCAAATAGTTTTGGTTGGGGATTTTTATTTCCTTTAAAGCCTCTGTTCAACATCATTTTTAAGGCATATATTTGTAAAGTAATAAATAATTACTATTGAATCTTGATTTATTTAGTAAAGTGTCAGGTTGTTCGCCACGGCGGATTGTCGAAGACTGACAAATAGTAACTAAATCACACTTCGGCAAGCTCAGTGTAACAATATTTTTAGGTAATACTTTGAAAAAATTATTTGTTCTGTTTTTACTCTTTTCTAGCTCAGTCCTGATACCGCAGGAAATAATAATTAAAAGTTTGAAAACTTTTACTACAAGTGATGCAAACTCAATTCCCGTTTTATCTTCTCCACGTGATCTTTTAGTTATTGATTTTGATGTTCAGGCAGAATACGTCCCCAATATTAATATCGTCTTTACTTTTTGTGATAGAAACTGGAATCCGGCCGATAACATTTTCCTGTCAAACCAGGGAAAAAATATCGCATACAGACTTGATTATTTTTCACTGCCCACAACTGTTGAAGATGCAAATTATCATTTTACAAATACTTTCCCCGATAAAGATGGTTACGTGGCATTTCCTTTTTCGGGTAAATGGAAATATTATATTGTTGATTCACAGGATCAGTCCAAAATCTTTGCAGAAGGAAAATTTTTTGTTGTTAGAGCTGATGTACCCTTAAAAGTAGAAACCAAAAAAGAAACCTTGGACGATAAAACATATTTCCCTCCGCAGCTGGGTCACGTAAACTGGATAATAGTTGAGGCAAATCCAAAAGAAAATTATTTTCCTTTTTTTGTTGATGAACTGGAGATAGTTCAGAATCATCTGCTTGATAATTCAATAAAAGTTCCAAGAACATCTACGGATCAGAACAGGATATTTGAATGGGACGGCGGATCAAAAGTTAAATTTATTGCAAAAGATGTTAGACCCGGAAATGAATACCGACAGACAAATCTTATGGATATAAATGTCTATAATTCTAAAAATGTAAAAGCGCAATTTGATGGTATTGAGTACAGCAGATTTTTATTAAACAGCCGAAGTGATAACAACGGCGGATTTGTTTTAAAATCGCCAAAAGATATAAATGCAACTTATATGAATGTAACTTTTCAAATAAAACCACCTGAAGAAGTTTATGGAGATATTTATTTAGTTGGTGCATTTAACGATTGGACTTTATCACCGGAATTTAAAATGAATTTTAATGGTGATTTATTTGAACTTACAATTCCGTTAAAACGCGGAATCTATGATTATCAGTATGTTGTTGTAAACGGAGATTATTCAGATCCTTCAAATCAGGATTGGTTTGTTTTGGAAGGAAACGATTGGCAGACTACTAATGATTATAATATATTTTTGTGGTATCGTGATCAGGATAATGGCGGTTATGATCGTATAATTGGTTATTCAAAAATTCAAACGAGATAAACAAAATGGAAAAACTTTCAGTCGGTGTAATCGGTGTCGGACATCTCGGCAAACTTCATACAAAAATGTTTAAACAAATTGCTAATTGTAATTTAGTTGGTGTTTATGATTCAATTCCGGATCAGGCTAAATTAACCGCTAACGAATTTATGGTCCATTCGTTCAATACCATTGATGAATTGCTATCCAATGTAACTGCTGTTTCTATTGCTGCAACAACAAGTGCTCATTATGAGATAGCAAAAAAATGTTTTGAAAATAATATTCATGTATTTGTTGAAAAACCAATAACGGCAACAATAGAGCAGGGTGAAGAGTTAGTTAATATTGCCCGGGCAAAAAATCTAAAATTTCAGGTTGGACACATTGAGAGATTTAATCCGGGTTTACTTTCACTCGAATCTTATATCTCGGATCCAATGTTTATTCAATCAGACAGACTTGCACAATTTAATCCCCGTGGAACAGATGTTGCAGTTGTACTGGATTTAATGATTCATGATATAGACATTATCTTAAGTTTTATAAAAAGCAATGTTAAACAGATCGATGCAAACGGTGTTGCAGTGGTTTCAGATCATATAGATATTGCTAATGCTAGGATACAATTTGAAAATGGTGCAGTTGCAAATGTAACAGCAAGCAGAATATCTCAAAAGAAAATGCGTAAAATGCGAATCTTCCAAAAGGATCATTACATATCTTTGGATTTTGTTACCGGAGTTTCAGAAGTTTATCGTATTCAGCCTGTTGATCAACCCGCCATGACAAATTCAATTTCCTTTGGCGAAATTGGCGTTGGAGATAAAAAGAAAAGATTAATTTATGAACAGCCCGAATCAAAAGAAGTAAATGCTTTAAATTATGAATTGCAGCTTTTTGTAGATTCCGTATTGAATGATAAAAAAATTATTGTATCTGGTGAAGATGGATTACGTGCACTTAAAGTTGCAGAAATAATTATTGAAAAAATTGAATCATCAAAAGGAGTAAAACAATGAGAAAGTTATTTTTAGCTGCTGTAGTGTTGTCGCTTGTTATTTCAGGAATTCAATGCAGTGTGTATGAAACTATAACTAACCTTTCAAGACTTCAGTTTAAAGTAGGAGATGTAAACGGTTTCGAAATAAATGGAATACCTGTTTCAGGCAAATCAAAACTTTCTGATTTTAATCCACTGGATTTATTAAGCTTATCCGCCGCATTTGCAAAAGGATCATTACCTTCATCGTTTGTATTAAATGTTGAAGCGAAAAATCCAAACGATGGTACGGGCGGCTATAAAAAAACTGATGCAACACTGCAAAATTTTAAATGGAGACTTTTTCTGGATGATAAAGAAACTGTTTCCGGTGATTTAGATCAGCCCGTAACAGTACCTGGTACCGGCGATGTTATAACAATTCCACTTAGAATTAATATTGATCTGATGAAGTTCTTTAAAGATAAGGGATATGAAAGTATTTTAAATCTAGCCTTAGCTCTTGGAGGCAATCAGGGTTCATCATCAAAAATTTCTCTTTATGCAACTCCAACAGTAAGTTCTGTATTTGGAAACATTACTTACCCGGGTGAATTGAAATTAGTTGATTATCAATTTTCTAAATAAATAATTTATTCAGGGGATTTTATGGCTAAAATAGATAAATACGCAGTTGGTGTGGATTTAGGCGGAACAAATATTAAAATCGGAATTGTTTCTGCAAAGGGTAAACTTGTAAAAAATATATCAATAAAAACTGAAGCAGAAGGTGGCCCTAAACATGTTATCTCAAACATAATAGGTGGAATTGAATCTATTTTGGCGAAGAATAAATATAAGATTCAGGGTGTTGGCATCGGATGTCCTGGGGTTGTATCAATCAAAAAAGGAATTGTTGAAAATGCACCAAATCTTCCGGGATGGAAAAATGTTAAACTTGGTCCTATTATAAAAGAAAAAATAAAATACAAAGTTCATCTTGAAAATGATGCAAATGCTGCGGCTATTGGTGAACTAATATTTGGCGCCGGTAAAAAATTTGACTCGTTTATTATGGTTACTCTTGGTACAGGTGTTGGCGGCGGAATTGTTTTTAATAAAAAAATTTTTCGTGGTGAGTTTGGTGCAGCAGGTGAATTAGGTCATATATCCATTGATTTGAATGGTCCTAAATGTAATTGTGGATCAACCGGTTGTATAGAAGCATATGCCGGTAATTCGTATCTAAAAGAGCAGATAAAAAGCGAATTAAAAAATTATTCCAACTCAATAGTTTGGGAAATAATTGATAATGATTTGGGCAAGGTTTCTCCGCGTGTCATTCAGATCGCTTCAGAAAAAAAAGATGAGTATGCAAGATTTGTTATTGAAAGAATGGGTAAACAATTAGGATCGGCTTTGGCATCATTGAGTAATTTGCTGGATATAAGCACATTTATAATTGGAGGCGGTGTAGCAGGATTTGGTAAACCGCTGTTTGATTCTGTAAGATTAACAGTTGCAAATAGAGTACTGGCTCCATTGCGGTCAAGGGTGCTCGTGATTCCGGCAAAATTGCAAAATGAAGCAGGAATAAAGGGTGCATCATC
>DASVGS010000187.1:0-3242 GCA_036379435.1 Ignavibacteriaceae bacterium | reverse complement strand
TACCGGGGATTGTAATAAATTCATCCGATAAAGATCTTATCATCTCAGAAGGTCCAATCGATTCATTTGAAAATGTAATAATTGTTTTTTTACCGGGTTTAAACTTTAAAACATTTTTACCTTTTGTATCTGCACATACAATTTGATAATCATTGTTTTTCAGATTAATAAGATCATTCTCAAAAATTTCATCGTAAATGTTCAGATGAAAAACAGAACCCATACTTGCTCTAATAACTTTTGGATTTAAATATTCAACTGAATTATTGGTTAGAAGTACATTATAAACACCGAACCAATCGCAAGTCCGTATTATTGTACCCAGATTTCCGGGATCAGAAATATTATCAATCAAAACAATAACTTTTTCATTTAGTGCACTAAGATTTTTTTGAGGATAATTTCTATTAAATACAGCAGCAATTCCCTGCGGAGATTTAGTGTCTGAAATTTTTTGAAAATCAATTGACTTTAATTCTATTACTCTACTTGTCTTTTTATTTAGAATTGCTATCACATCAGGAAATGCATTTATAAAAGCAGGAGTAACAAATACAGCTTCACATTTATAGCTGCTGTTTAATCCTTCTTCAACAATTTTCAATCCTTCCACAATAAACTTTTCTTCTGACTGACGAAATTTCTTTATCTGTAAAGAGGAAAAGTATTTTAATTCGTTTTTAGAAATCATAATAATGTATCGTAATTCTGATGAGTATTATTACTTTGACCTTGCTCAAGTATTTTGAGATACTCCCAGGAATATATACCTGTATTATGTCCATCCTTCCATCCGATCTGGATAGCATAATCGCCGACAACATCAATACTTTTAATCTTGTACATTTCAGGTGTTATTATTGTCGGATTTGGAGGTCGGAAACTTTTAAACAAAATGGTTTCCCCTTTACAACCTGCACAAGGACATTCATCTCTCAAATACTTTAGTGAAAAAACACTTTCAGTATCATCAGTCCATTTTAATAAAAGTTTATCAGTATCTACTATCTTTATCTGTTTTGGTTTCATATCATTAAAAAAATATTAAATAACGTACCCAAAATAAGCGAATAAAAAGAATAATGTAATGTAAAATTGGGCTATCACCATTATTTTTGTGTTGTCTTATAATAAAAGAAGGATTTATAATTTTTAATGGAATTATTGTTGGTTTTTGTTGTGATTTTGTTTGCAAATTTTTTACTCACCGCTTCTGAAATAGCACTTGCAGCCTTCGGCGAAAGTAAAATAGATGAATTAAAGGAAAGCGATGAAAAGTATGTGCCTTATTTTGAAAAGTTAAATCAAAACCAGGAGCAGGTTTATAGCAGTCTTCAATTGGCCTCAACATTTCTTACAGTTCTCATTTCTATTATCGGATATTTTTTGTTTTCAGGATGGATATATCCGCAATTAACCTCCGTTACAAATTTATCATCATTTTATGTAATCATAATTTCAATAATTATTACAACGATACTTGTAACATTAATTATTTTGATCTTTAATGTGCTTGTGCCAAAAGCCATAGCTTACAGGTATGCAGATTTTATAGGTAAACGATCAATCAAAATAATATTGAGTATCTCATCAAGTTTAAAATTGGTTACCAAAGCTGTAACAGCGATAAGCAATCTTATTTTATTGCCATTTAAAGAAAAAATAAATTTTTCAGATGAGCGTCCTTCCGAAGATGAAATACTTGATATAATATCTGATGGTGTAAAATCAGGAACAATAGATGAAGCCGATAAAGAAATAATAGAAAATATTTTTGAGTTTAATGATCTTAAAGCTGATGAAGTAATGATTCCAAGAACAGAAATGATAGCAATAAATCTGAATGAAGAAGATGAGAAAAATATTTCTTCAATAATTAAAACAGGTCATACTTTAGTTCCGGTTTATGAAAATTCATTGGATAATATTATTGGCATACTTCATACAAAAGATGTAATGAAATCAATAATTGAAAATCAGAAATACTCTGTTAAAAATCTGATAAGACCGGCTTACTTTGTACCCGAAACAAAACTTATTTCTGAAATATTAAAAGATATGCAAAAGCAGGGGGAACGAATTGCAATTGTAACCGATGAATACGGCGGGACAGAAGGTGTTATTACTATGGAAGATATTTTGGAAGAAATTGTTGGTGAGCTAACAGATAAAACTAAAAGTGAACTTCAAAGCTACAGCAAACTTCCGGATGGAAAGTACTACATACTTGGATCTATGAATATTGATGAGTTCAATGAAACTTTTAGTCATCATTTGCCCGAATCTGATGACTACAACACAGTTGCGGGATTTATTGCCGAGAAAACTGGAAAGATTTTGAATCCTTCTGAAAAGTTTGAATATGAAGGACTGGTTTTTGAACTTGTAAAAAAAATTAAACAGAAAATGTTTCAATTTAAAGTAACTTCAAATAATGGTGATTTTGAAGAGATCTTAAATAAGAAGTAAATAACAGATGAAAAAAATAATATTAATCGTTATTCCTGCGACCATAATTTTAGCGTATTTGTTTTGGCCGGAAAAGGTTATTACTTATCCAGCTGGGCAAACTGCACCAGACCAACCTGTTCAACAGAATCTAATTCTAGCAAAACAATGGCAGAAGGATGAATTTAATATAAAAGCTCTTGCCACATATGAGATTAAAGCCAGAGTGCTAAGCAGAAATAATTTTTCAATTGGCAGGGAAAGTAAGTTATCGCCAGTTGATTTTGCTCTTGGCTGGGGAAGGATGTCAGATCAGCAGATAATTGATAAAATTGATATCTCACAGAGCAATCGATGGTATCATTGGAAGTCAGATACTCATCCAATTCTCAATTTAGAAATAGGTCTGAATAGCGCCAATGTGCATATAATTCCTGGTAATGAATCGATTGAAAATGAATTAGACAACGTGTACAAAGGAAGTCTTATTGCATTAAAAGGTTATTTAGTAGAAGTAACTGCTGCAGATGGATGGCATTGGAAGAGTTCATTAAGAAGAGATGACACTGGTGGCGGATCATGTGAGCTTTTTTGGGTTGATGAGATGACAATATTAGACGAACAATAATTTTTAGGGTAAGCAAAAAAGATTCTTGTTTAGAAAGCCTAAAAATGTTAATTTTGCTCTCCGAAAATGCTGGCTTAGCTCAGTTGGTAGAGCAGCTGATTTGTAATCAGCAGGTCGCGGGTTCGAGTCCCATAGCCAGCTCATTAAAACCCTTAAAACAATCAGT
>DASVGS010000186.1:0-5993 GCA_036379435.1 Ignavibacteriaceae bacterium | reverse complement strand
TGTTTTTCAACTATTCCAATAAAATCTTCCATAAAGTAAACATCTGATCCAATTACTTCTACCACAATGACAACAGGAATTTCAAATATGTCTGTCTGAATTCCGGGAATTACATATTCTTTTGCAATTATTGGTATTTCTATAGTGAACTTTCTTGTAGGAAACGGAAGAATATTCTTTTGAACCTCAAATCGGCAATTGTATTCCATCAGTTGTTTCCGATTAACTGCTGTAAATTTTTTTTCAAGAAACAATGGATAAGCAAATTTAATATCAATTGATCTGGCATTTATTGATGTTAAGTAGCTGAATAATCGATCCGTAAGTTGCAATGGGCCAATGTAATTATCTCTTCTATTTATGATATTTAAAATGTTATGTTCAAAATTTTCCTCATGTATATTTTCAATTTTAGATTTTATTGAAATGCTTGTTATAGTAGTATCTCCTTCGGTTTTATTTTTTTTGCCAATCTGTAAAGGAAAACGAAGACCGTCTATACAGACTTCAACTAAATTTCTATTTTTGTTAATCATCAAAATCTCCTTGCACCTAAACAATTTATAAATTTTACTTAACACAATTAATTTGATAAAAGATATTTTAAGATATTATCCTCAATTTTTTCAAAATACTTTTGTGCTTTTACTTTATCTCCTCTTATGGAAAATAACCTAAAAAGATCTGCGAACTTCAAATCGCTTGTCATTTTAGTCTCATATTCAAACTTATTTTTAATTTTTCTTCCGGGAATCATTTTGCTTAGCCTATTAATTTCTTCAGTAGTTACATTCATTTTATAAATAGATCCCATAGTCAGTCTCCTTTCAGATTTAATCCAATCAGCTTTTTATCGGATATTGCATATTTAACTTATTGTTGTTGATAGATTCGTTGAGAATCATTTTTTTTCCTCCTGCCTGGCTGAGAAAGAATTTTTTTAACAAGCAATTTTCTTTTACCTGCAGGTACATTCCACTCAATCGTGTCGCCCTCCTTAAATCCTAACAATGCGGTTCCGATTGGTGCAAGAATTGAAATTTTATTTTCATCAATATTTGCATGCTCCGGATAGACCAGGGTATAAGTATACTCTTCATCAGTTACCAGATCTTTAATCAATACTTTCGAATTCATCATTATTGTAGAGCGCCGGATCTTTTCATTCGTTATTATTTCAGCACGATCTAATTCATCCAGTAATCTCTTTACATTTGCTAAATCTCTTTCTCGGAAACCCATAGTTTTATTAAAGAGTTTTTTTAGTTTTGATTTATCCGATTCAGTTATATAAATTTTTCTTTGATTCATTCTGTTGTCTTTATGTTAAATGTAAACATTATAAAAATACTATACGATTTATTAAATAATTTTAAGTGGTTATTGCGGACAATTTTTAATTTAATTTTTCAGAAAGTTTCTGGGATTCCTTCTTCATTTTTTTGATAGCTCTTTTTTCTTTTATGCTCAACAGAGCTTTCTTTTTGTTATCCTTTTTTTGATTTTTATCTTTATTCATGATTTCTCCTTTTATTGAAAATTGATAAAATGAAAATGAAATACTTAAACCTTTATATTTTCATTTATAAAGATCTAATGGATTATAAAAGTAACATTGATATGAATTTATCTTTATAAGTCAAAAAGGAGGCCAATAAAGTTTTATAAAATTGTGCAGGTGTGTGAACAATCTTAATATTATTCTAAAGGTAGATTGCGTAAATGCAATTTTCAGAAAGCAATTCGTGGCATTTTGCAACGCTATAATTCTACTTTCAATCAAATCAACCGGTTGTTCTCAACTTCCTACAAATTGGTTATATTATACATTAATACAATAAAAAATTACTATGAAAAGATGGAATAATTCAAAAAAGTTGCTGGATAATAAATTGCTTGCTTCCGATGGTATTGTAGCTATTAACAAGGATTACAGAATAATTGTTTTTAATGATGCTGCAGTAAGGATTACCGGATTTAAAGAAAATGATGTATTGAATAATTCCAGTAATATACTTTTTAAACCTTCAATAGAATCAAACTCATTAGTATCTAAAGCATTATTAACGGGAGAAATATTTTCAAATATTTCGTTGATAATAAATTGTAAAAATGGTAAAGAATTATCAGCCATAGCATCCATAACCCCACTAATACAACCCGATCAGGATATAATTGGAATAATTGTAGTATTTAGGGATATCGCTGAAATAGAAACATTATACAATTCTTTAAAAGAAAAAAATAGTGAAGTAATTGAAGAGAAAAATAAGTTAGAGACAATTTTCAACAGTCTTCTTGAAGGGACCTTCACAATAGATTCTGAGTGGAGAATTACATCATTCAATAAAGCTGCGGAAGGTATTACCGGATTTAGTTTATCTGAAGCGATAGGCAAAAAATACTGGCAGGTTTTCCCGTCTGAGGATGGGCATGAGGATCTTCAGTTGAAAGCATTCATCGAAGATCATCAACAAACGCTGCTAAGGGAAACAACTATAATCAGGAAAGATGGAAGTCGTGTGCTCGTAAGAATAAATTCAGCACCATTAATGAACGCAAATGGAAATAAAATAGGACGCGTAGTAACATTTGAAGATATCAGCGTTGTAAAAAATCTGTCTAATCATATTGAGGAACGTTTTCATTTTAAGAATATTATAGGTCGCAGCAAACCAATGCAGCAAGTATTTAGTCTGATGGAAAATGTTATTGAGACTGACAGTACAGTATTAATAACTGGTCAAAGTGGAACAGGTAAAGAAGTTGTAGCACGTTCAATTCATTTGAATAGTCGAAGAAAATCAGAACCATTTATTGCCGTTAACTGTACTGCATTCGCTGAAACTCTTTTAGAAAGTGAATTATTTGGACACGAAAAAGGTGCTTTTACTGGTGCTATCCGTACTAAACCAGGAAGATTTGAACTGGCAGGTAATGGTACTTTATTTCTTGATGAGATCGGTGATGTTCCTCTTTCAATACAGGTAAAATTGCTACGAGTCTTAGAGAACAGACAGTTTGAAAGGGTTGGAGGAACTAAAACTGTTTCTCTTAATGCACGAATAATTACTGCTACCCACAGAAATCTTGAAAAAGAGATTCTAAATGGAAAATTCAGAGAAGATTTATTCTATAGAATTAATGTAATAAACATTCATCTCCCTTCTCTTTATGAACGCAGAGATGATATTCCTGGTCTCGTTACCCATTTTATGGAGAAATTTAACACAAGGTTCGGAAAAGAAATTCACTATATCTCTCCAAATGCTTTAAAAGTTATTTCACATTACAAATGGCCGGGAAATATCAGAGAATTGGAAAATGCAATTGAGCATGCATTTGTTGTTTGCAATTCTGATGCAATCCAAACTGAACATCTTCCCTCAAGATTACAACCGATAATTGATGAATTAAATCTATCGGAAGACACAAATACATCAAATTCACCACTTCAAAACATTGAACTTCAGTTAATTAAAGAAACACTGAGTAAATTCGAAGGCAATAGATCTAAAACAGCATCTGCTTTAGGTATTGATAAATCAACTCTCTGGAGAAAGATGAAAAAATATAATCTTTAATTCCCTGGTATAATATTGGTCTGGATTTTGTTAAACATGTTTAAAGTATAAAGGATAAACGTATGAAAATGGCAATTTGTGTACAATATATTGATAACAGCCCAATTATTACAGGTTACTTTAGTGCTGCAGAATATTTTATGATCTATAATACGTATGAGAAATCGTACAAAGAAAAAATTGTAAACAATTTTAGAACTTCTATCAGCTCAGAAATTTTTTGTGCACAGCTATTAATTAAACGAGGCATCAATACTGTAATCTGTGGTAAATGTGATAACAATGCTAAAAAACTCTTTTCAGAAGCAAAGATAAAGTTGATCGAAAATATCGAATCACCAATGAATGATTTCTTATTTGAGTATGTAAAACAAGATAAGAAGTATTTACCAATTATCTAGACTTTATACATTAAAACTGATTAAATATTGTCGATTCTGCGGATAATATTTTTAGTTTTTAACAAATAATTATTATTTCCAATTGCTTATCAAAATATCACGTTAAAGAGTAATAAAAATCGAAATTGAAATATCCAACTTAAAATCTCATAAAAAAATGGCTTGAAAACGAAACTGTAAGATTTCATTTCAAGCCATTATTTGTATCCGGAGAGGGCGAAACTGTTTTCATTAATTTGAAAGCTGTAATTATTCGCTTAATTCACAGTTATTACAGTAAAGTCTCATAATATTCTCGCACACAGAATAATATTAATAGCAAAGTCTTCATTCTCATCCTCTGCGATATCTATATAAGATTTAATTATAAATACTTCTAATGGTGATTATTTAGATCAATTATTTCAATAGAACTATTATTGTGATGAGTTAAGTGAATAACTTAGTAGCTTGGTGTCATTTCTGAGCTCGCATTTGTCAATTCTACAATCTGATTGTTTATTGTATATTACTTAATCAATAATCGATTTTATCTATTTAAAGTTTTTTAATCGAATGTGCATTTGCATTATTTTGGAAATACAAATAAGAATCACTAATGAAAGATCGCAATCCTTTAGTTCCTAATTATTTCAAATCTGAATTCACGCTAAGAGATATTCCATTATTCGCAGAGTTAAGCATACAGCAGTTAAGAAGCATAACTTCTGTTAGTGAGCTAAAACATTTTCCGAAACATACAATTTTATTTCGGGAAGGAGATTTATATCTTGGTTTTTATGTTCTTCTAAAGGGAGTGATAAAAGTATTCAAGGTTAATAAGCAGGGCAAAGAAACTGTTTTACATATCGTCAGGCCATTCGGAGCTTTTGCTGATATCCCATTATTTGAGGGAGGGAGTTACCCTCTTGATGCAGAAGCTATCGAGGATAGCCTGGCATTATTTATCCCAAAAGAAGGTTTTATGGATTTGATTAGTAAGGAACCGGAAATCTCTTTGAGAATGTTAGCTGGTTTTGCTAAAAGGTTTAAAGCACTCGTTAATCAATTGGAGGATATGACATCAAAGGAAGTTCCTAATAGAATCGCTAAATATTTACTTCAACGGGTCAGAGCTTCAGGCACCGAAAATTTACCTGAACCATTTATTAAGTTGACTGTCCCTAAATCCACAATATCTGCATACCTTGGTATGGCCACAGAATCTTTATCCCGGACATTACGTAAATTTCAGGATGAAAACATTATCCGTGTCAGCGGAAAAAAGATTTTTATAAACGACATAAAACGATTAAAAGAACTGGCAAAATAAATTACCCACCTTCACTCCTTTTCGTTCATTAATCAATTCTTGTAAACAAAAACATAAAACCTGACATAAGTCAATTAATTCACATTTCTTATTAATTATTTTCGAACAGATAATTGAATGGATACTGTGAAAACAAAATCCGAAATAATAAGCATCTTGAAAATGGTTATTAATCCCGAAAACAGCCAGAATATTATTGTCTCGGGTGCGGTTACTGATGTTATTACTAATCAGAATTCCATCAAAATAATTATTGCTGTAAGAGGATTCGGTTGTGGCACGATTGAAATGATATCATCCTGGGTAGAAAATTTAATTACACAATATGATCCTGAAAAGAAAGTAATCATCATGACAGATCGTGAATTGAATAATCCTGTACAATCGTATACGATGAAATAACAATTGAGGGTTCATTGACTCTCTTGAGAAGGATTGCACAGATGTCGGATCATCTTAACCGGGAAAATAAATTATAGTTTAATGTAGGGTAATGAAAAATGAATTATATAGTAAAAAATCAAATTCAATCTTCTATTGATGATTTTATTAATATAGAATATAAAGGTAAAGGCTCCAATATTGCTCACACACTCTTTAAAGAGTTATTTAAACAGATTATACCCAAACATCTTGATCTAAAAAATTCATTTGAAAAAATAAATGCTCCAGAATTCATTGAAGATTCTGTGATAA
>DASVGS010000185.1:0-6337 GCA_036379435.1 Ignavibacteriaceae bacterium | reverse complement strand
AGTACTTGGCGGCGGCGCTCCGGTTTATATTCGTGATCAAAAGGAACCGGAATATTTAAAAGTAACAAGAAAGTTTGATCAGAAAATTTTACCTGAACCAAATGATTTAAAAGAAACTTTTCTTAAAGTATTTTCATCACCAAATATTGTTTCTAAACAATGGGTTTATCATCAATATGATTCCATGGTAAGAACAAATACTATTGTTGGTCCCGGTTGCGATGCTGCAGTTATTTTGGTTAAGGGGACTAACAAAGCGTTAGCGATGAAAACTGATTGCAACTCACGTTATGTTTATCTCAATCCAAAAGAGGGAACAAAGATTGCTGTTGCAGAATCTGCAAGAAATATAGTTTGTTCCGGCGGTGTTCCGCTTGGAGTAACAAATTGTTTAAACTTTGGTAATCCATATAAGCCAGAAGTTTACTGGCAATTTGCGCAGGCAATAGCTGGAATGGGAGAAGCATGTAGAAAATTTGATACTCCGGTTACAGGCGGCAATGTTAGTTTTTATAATGAGTCACCAGATACAGCAGTTTATCCAACACCAACAATTGGGATGGTTGGTTTAGTTGAAGATTTAAATCATATAACCACATCTTACTTTAAAGATGAAGGCGATGTAATCTATTTACTTGGAGAAGATAAAGAAGAACTTGGCGGAAGTGAGTATTTAAAAGTCATTCACAATAAGGTTGCCGGTGAATCACCAGCTATAGATCTTGATGAAGAGAAAAAATTGCAGGATACTTTGCTCAATCTTATAAGCAAAGGATTTATAAAATCTGCGCACGATATTTCTGAGGGTGGAATTGCATGTGCACTTGCTGAATGCTGTATCATCAATCAGGAAGAACAAATCGGTTGCGAAGTTGAAATTCCAATTAAATCCAGAAAAGATTTTACTTTATTCTCAGAATCGCAATCAAGAATAATTATTTCTGTTTCAGAAAACTATATTGCTCAACTTGAACCCGAGCTTAAAAAAGCAGGAGTAAAATTTAGTAAACTTGGTATAGTTACTGGAAGTGAACTGAAATTAAATAATCTTTTCAGTGTCACTATTAGAGAACTTTCAGATATTTATTACAATACAATTCCTGGAATAATGTCCGGTGAATAAAGTACAGGAAATATTTAAGAAGTCTGTTTTCTATAAATATTTTAGACAATTAAGATATCTATATTATTTACGTCCGCATTGGCAGCGTAAAGCAGGTTTTGTTAAACATTATTTTGGTGGATTATATAATCGGATAGATCAGCATCATATATTCTTGTTCTCCGGAGGATTAGCTTTTTCGCTTTTTACCTGTATCATCCCGCTGATATTAATTGTTTTTTGGATACTGGGAAATTTTTTAAGTTCGGAAGAAATGGAATTACAAATAATTACTTTCATCAACACGGTAATTCCATATAGTGAGTACGCAGATTTTGTTAAGCAAATTATTTTTAGCCGGGTGGAAGAAGTAATCGAACTAAAAAACGTTGCAGGTATACTGGGATTTGTTGGATTATTTTTTGCTGCAAGTGGATTCTTTAGCAGTATGCGTACTGTACTGAATAAAATTAATGGAACCGATATTGATGTAAACATTTTTATTGGCAAGCTCAGAGATTTTTTGGTAATACTTATTGCAATACTTTTATTTTTCGCATCAATTTTAGCTTTGCCTTTGCTGGAATTATTTAAATCAATTGCTGAATCAACTCCATATCTTCAATTTTTTAATCATCCAATCTTTCAACAATTGTTTACTATCCTTGTTTCAATATTTTTAATGTTAATTCTTATGTATTTGTTTTATAGCTTTATTCCAACGTCTAAAATCAAACATCGTTCTGCACTTGTTGGAGCTTTATGGGCTTCTTTAATGTGGGTAGGCATGAAAGTATTATTCGGATATTATCTGGCTAACTTTCAAACGTGGGGAAAAATTTATGGAGCCTATGCTTTAGTGATTGTTATAGCATTCTGGATTTATTACACAGCAGCTGTTTTTATAATTGGTGCAGAAATTGGAAAATTGTTTGATGAAAGATTGACTGAGAAGCTGACACAAAAAACTTTGGCTACTCAAAATGTGTCACCAATTAAATAAGCCTGGTAGACTTAATTTCATTTAATATTCAGTACATATTTATTTTAATCGATAGGGTCAGGCATTTGTTAAAAATAATTTTATACTGGTTTTATGTTAATTGATGATGATAAATTAAAATCAACCATTAGAGATATTCCGCTTTTCTCTGAACTAAGCATTGAACATTTAAGAAAGATATCATCTTTTAGTAAAATAAAAAGTTTTAAAAAGCACGAAATAATATTTAATGAAGGGGATTTTTATGTTGGGTTCTATATTTTATTAAAAGGCGGAGTAAAAGTTTTTAAAACATCTTCTAAAGGAAAAGAGTCCATAGTGCATCTCGTTAGCCCCTTAACTGCTTTTGCAGATATTCCATTATTTGAAGGCGGTAATTATCCTGTAGGTGCACAAACTTTAGAAGAGAGTTTGACGCTTTTTATTCCAAAGGAAAAATTTCTTGAACTTATCTACAAAGAACCCGGAATATCTTTAAAAATGTTAGCCGGATTTGCAAAAAGATTAAAATCATTAATTAACCAGCTTGAAGATCTTTCCTCCAAAGAAGTACCAAATAGATTAGCAAAGTATCTTTTAAAAGAAATTCGAATATCAGGTACGGAAAATCTACCCGAACCATTTATTAAATTATCAATTCCAAAATCGGCTATTGCCTCGTATATTGGAACAATTACTGAGACATTATCGAGAACCTTTAAAAAACTTCAGGATGAAAAAATTATTCGTGTTAGCGGCAAAAGAATTTTTGTAATTGATTTAAAGAAGTTAAAAGAATTAGCAAAGTAATCTCATTATTACTCATACCCATTAATCATCAATTTTTAAAAAAAACATTTAATCTGACTTAAGTCAAGGAAAACTGGCTGCTCATTTTTTAGGTTTGGATCGAACATAAAACTAAAAAAGGAGTTACAATGGAAATAAAAACACTTGACATTCGTCCCGTACCACCGCGCGAAAAGCATCCGACTATCTTTAAAACTTTTGATGAACTGAATAACGGTGAAACTTTTCAGTTGATAAATGATCATGATCCTATGCCTTTGTATTATCAGTTTAATGCTGAGCGACCTGAACAATTTGGATGGGAATATGTTGAAAGGGGCCCGCAAGTTTGGCGTGTAAACATATCCAAGGCATAAAGTAATTTGAAGCAATGATAACCAAAGACGTAAAAATATCCAATATGTTATCTGATTTTCCTCAGACTTTGAAAGTATTGATTAAGCTTAGTCCGCATTTTACCAGGCTTAACAATAACATTTTGAGGAAAACTTTAGCAAGCAGAGTTAATGTTGAACAGGCTGCAGGAATAGCCGGAGTAAATCTGACTTTTATGCTTTATGAATTGAATAAGGTAATTGGTGAATATCCTGAAACTCAAAAAAATAATAACGGACAGGTAGATGAAATGAATGAATCAAATAATCAAAATAATGGTGAGTCAAAAATTGATACGGATAAATTTCTGCAGCTTGATGTTAGACCGATAATAGATTCTGGTAAAGATCCCTTTCTTGAAATAATGGCGAAAGTAAAAACCCTTCAAAATGATGAAGGACTTCATCTGATAAATTCATTTGAACCTTTTCCTCTTTATTCAATAATGCAGAACAAAGGTTTTAAACACCGGGTAAATAATGAAGGGAACATTGTTAATGTCTATTTCTACAAGGACGCAAAAAAGCAAAATGTTACAGCCAAAGATGTAGAAGTTCAGCAATCAGGATTTGCTGATATTGAAAAAGTGATTGAGCTGGATGTACGCGAATTAGTACCGCCTGAACCAATGATGAAAATATTAGAAAATATTAATCGTGTTGATGAAAAAACAATTTTACTTGTGCATCATCACCGTGAACCTTTAATGCTGTATCCTAAACTAGAAGAAAGAGGATATGAAGCTGTTACCAATAAAATTTCTGAAAATTATTATAAGGTGGTAATAAAGAAAAAAGGAAGTAGATAAATTTGATTCAATCATCTTCCATAGCGTCTGCATACTCACCTCCATTTAAAATTGTTTCAAAATATTTTATTGCAGCTATATGTTCTTTTATCTTCCTCAATTTTTTTTTATTGATAAGTCATTCACAAATTGCTGGTCATCATTTTAATCCGAGAATTTTATCCATAACACACATTGCAACACTTGGCTGGATAACCATGATTATTTTTGGAGCTTTGTTTCAACTTATACCTGTTGTACTTGAGGTTAAGTTATTTAGTGAAGCACTTGCTGAAATTCAATTCTGGATTTATTTAACAGGAGTAATCGGAATAGTATATGCCTTTTGGTTTTTCAATACCGGGTTGTTGATGATGTTCTCAGCTATAATCCTGAATTTTGCTATTCTAATTTTTGCAGTAAATATAATATTTACTTTTGCTAAAGTTAAAAATTGGAATCTTACAGGATATTATTTAATAGCTGCAGTATTTTATCTGATTGTCACCGGTATTGCCGGGTTACTTCTCGCAATAAATCTTGGCTTTCCTTACATCAAAATAGACCATCTTCAGTATTTAAATCTTCATGCACACGTAGCTTTTGTTGGTTGGGTATCAATGGTTGTAATAGGAGTAACTTATAAACTCATTCCTATGTTTACGCTCTCTCATGGATATAAAATGACTTATGGTAAATGGTCTTTTGGATTTATCAATCTCGGTTTATTGGGCATATCAACCATTATGCATTACAAGGATACTACTTTTTTGTATTACATTTTTGTACCTCTAATTACACTTGGAATATTTTTTTTCCTCACGCAAGTTTATATAATATTTAAAAACAGGGTACGAAAAAAATTAGATACCGGATTAAAATTCTCAACTATAGCTTATTTAATTTTTGGATTAACAACCATACTCGGCACCTTTATCGCATTTGTAGATCATAAAGGCATAATTAATCTTACACTAATTTACGGTTATACGATCATCTTCGGATATTTATCCATGCTTATCGTTGGACAGATGTACAAGATAGTACCGTTTCTTGTGTGGTATCATAAATTCAGCAGCAAAGTTGGAATTGAGAAAGTGCCGCTGTTAAAAGAAATGTTTAATGAAAATATTGCACAATACGGTTTTTATTTAATGATTATAGCAATACTCGGAACAATAATTTCACTAACATTCAGGTTTGATTTGGGATTAACAATCTCATTCTTTGTGATGTTTGTAAGTTCTTCAATTTTTTCATTTAACATGATATCAATTTTTAGAAAGTAATAAGATGGAAGCTAAACAAAAAATTTTCGAATCACTTAAAACAGTTATTGATCCCGAAATAGGAATGAACATTGTTGATCTTGGACTAGTTTATGATTTAATCTTGACTGACAACTCAATTATTGTTAATATGACTTTAACAACTCCGGGCTGCCCAATGCACAATAGTATTACCAGTTGGGTAGAAAATGTTATTCAATATCAATATCCCGATAAACAGGCAGTAATCAATTTAATTTGGGAGCCCCGATGGAGCCCGGATAAAATGTCTGATTACGCAAAAGAACAACTTGGTTTTTAAAGGAGTATTAAATGTTTACAACCGTAAGATATTTTGTTAAAACCAGTTTAATTTTTCTAATGGTAGGAATATTAACCGGTTTACATATGTCATTTACCAAATACATCTCACAAAAGAGCTATACACAGGAATTAATTTCTGCACATACTCACATCATACTTGTTGGTTCAGTTATGATGATGATTATGGGTGTAGCGCTTTGGTTCTTTCCGCGTGCAGAAAAAGATGATAAAAGATATAATCCCGATTTAATTTTAGTTACGTATTGGATGATGACAATAGCAACCGCAATGCGATTTGTAACGCAGATAATAGGCGCATATTACTACCTTCCATGGGTTAATGTATCTATTGTGGTGTTCTCATCTTTTCAAGTGTTGGCGATGATTTTATTTTTCTATTCAATGTGGGGAAGAATAAGGGCTGTTGGCAGCCAATATCGTGAAGCGAAAGGAGAAAAATTTTAAATGCAGGAAAATGAATCGGCTGTAAGTTTTAATATAAAAAGTGCTGCAGCATATGATGAACTTGCACGTAAAGCTGTATTTGGTTACGATCAGCTTTTTGTAATGGCATTATCATTATTTGCTGAGGATAACATTGACAATGCAAATGTTTTGGTAGTTGGATCCGGAACCGGAATGGAATTAAAAACATTTGGAACTCTGATGCAGAATTGGCGTATTACAGG
>DASVGS010000184.1:0-14138 GCA_036379435.1 Ignavibacteriaceae bacterium | reverse complement strand
AAGATTATTGAAATACTCCATTGCAGGCTCCTTTAGAAATTTATATTAATTATGATTAGTTTTTTCAGGTTTATGCTTTCTTATTTGTGTGCAAATCTATAAGTTATTCATTAACTTAAGATTAACTGAGTATTAAAAAATGTTAATGTAAGTATTGATTTGGAATATTGAGGATAGAAATATCTTCTTTAAGATATGAGAAAAATTGTTAATGTGTTTCTATCTTTTTTGAGAATTGATTTATAAAGTTTTATCGAAAGCATCATTAAAGTTCAAATTAAAAGCTTAAAAAAGCTTAAGATTAGCATAATTTTTGCAATAATAATCCTTTAAGATTTTGCATGGTTAACAGTTGCTTTTTCACAAACAACAGAATTTATATTTATTTAACTTATCTTCTCACCAACTAAGGAATCAGTTATGAAAAAACTGTTACTGCTTTTTACGGTTTCAATCATTATTCTGCAGTCAAATCTTTTTCCTCAATCACCGGTTGTACAACAGATAATTAATTCTGTAAACCAGGATTCGATTATCTATTTTGTTCGTGAGTTATCAGGAAATGTTCCAACAATAATTAATGGAACATCTCAAACAATTCTATCAAGAAATAAATATCAACCCGGCAATGCACTTGCAGAAACTTATATAAAACAAAAATTACAGTACTATGGACTAACAACCACAATTCAGCCGTTCGGCAGCGGCGGTACAGGAAAAAATGTTTACGCTGTACAGCCCGGAACAGAATTTCCGAATAAGAAATATATTATCTGCGCTCACTTTGATGATATGCCCTCAGGAACAATTGCTCCGGGAGCTGATGACAATGCAAGCGGAACCGCTGCAGTAATTGAAGCGGCAAGAATTTTTTCTCAATATAATTTTCCTTTTACTATTGTTTATGCTTTGTGGGATGAAGAAGAACAAGGATTAGTCGGCAGTGAATATTATGCTACACAAGCCGCTAATGCAGGGGATTCTATACTTGGTGTTATAAATCTGGATATGATTGCTTATGATGGTAATGGTGATGGCAATGCTGATGTACACACTAGTTCAGTTGCAAATACCAATGCTATAAAAGATAAAATGCTTGAATCAAATCTTCTTTATGGGATTAACCTTGATCTGGATGTTGTTCCGGCTCAGCCTTACAGTGATCATCAATCATTTTTGGATCATGGATATGGCGCAATACTATTAATTGAAGACGATAATGACTTTCATCCTTATTATCATACAACAAATGATCTTCTTCAATATTATAATCAGGCTTATTATCTAAAGTGTTCAAAATTGGCTTATGCAACTCTGGCAACTTTTGCACTAAATCTTAATCTTGATATTTCTCATACACCTATTGCATCAATGACGTCATCTCAGCCAATAAATACATCTGCTTTTGTGTCTTCGGGATTACAAATAGGTTCCGGAAGCCTGGCTCCAAGATTATATTATCGAACCAGACAAAGCGGAGGAACATTTAGTAATTTTATTGAAGTTGTCGGTTCACCAACTGAAAGCGGAACATATAACTTTTCTATTCCTGCTTTACCACTTGGAACTGTTTGCCAGTATTATTTAGCTGCACAGGATGTAAATTCAACTATTGTAAAAACTTTACCTATGGGCGGCAGTGGGTTTAATCCTCCGGGTAATGTGCCTCCACCAAATTTCTATCAATTCTTTGTTGCTCCTTTAACTGTTGCAATGTACGATGAGGCAAATAATATTAATAACTGGACTGCTGTTGGAAGCTGGAACACTACTACAGCAAAATTTGTATCAGCACCAACTTCATTTACAGATTCTCCTGGTGGAAATTATTTAGCCAGCACAACTTCATCACTTAAATACAACAACCAGGTTGGTTTAACTAATGTATTGGGTGCAATTTTAGAATTTGATACTCAATGGAGTATTGAAACTGACTGGGATTATGGACAGATTCAACTTTCTACAAATAATGGAGCTTCATGGATTTCACTTACGGGCCAATATACAAATCCGGGAACAGGTACCTTTCAACCAAACGGCGAACCTTTGTATGATGGAACACAATCCACATGGGTTCACGAATCAATAGATATTTCAAATTATGCTGATCAGCAAATTACTCTAAGATATTACTTCCGTTCTGATAATGCAGTACAGCAAGATGGCTGGTACGTTGATAATATAAAAATCTCTGTTTACAGCGGCGTTGTTCCTGTTGAATTAGTTTCATTTACAACTTCGGTTATAAATAATACCATCAGTCTTAATTGGATAACTGCTACAGAATTAAATAACTCGGGTTTCGAGATCCAAAAATCATCTGATAATATTGAATGGAATAAGATAGGATTTGTAACAGGAAGCGGAACATCTTCTGAAGTTCATAATTATTCTTTTGTCGATCAAAACCCTTCCGCAGGAAAATCTTATTATCGATTAAAACAAATAGATTATGATGGATCATTCGAATACTCAAATACTATTGAAGTAATATTTGGTGCTGTTGAAGATTATGCCCTTGCGCAAAATTTTCCAAATCCTTTTAATCCAACAACAACAATTAATTATTCAATTAAAGAAAAAGGACTTGTTGAGTTAAAAGTTTTTGATTTGCTTGGAAGTGAAATTGCAACCATCGTTAATGAAGAAAAAGCTCCCGGTAATTATGAAGTTCTGTTTGATGCTTCAGGTTTATCCAGTGGAATCTATTTGTACACAATCAAATCCGGTAGTTTCGTTCAAACAAGAAAAATGTTGTTAATGAAATAAAAAAACGTTTAGCTTAACACAGTTAAGTTGTAATATTTAATGTGATAAAGGCACGAGCAATCGTGCCTTTTTATTTGCCGATTTTAATAATCTAATAAACATAAGTACTATTTTAATATATTTACTCATCAAAATTTTAATTAACCGTCCATCAGATATTTTATTAATTGTGGTATTGCTTTATCTATTTTCGGCATTCAAAAAATATTAAAAAAATAAGGACTTAAAATGCATAATAAATTATATATAGGATTAATAACAATAATAACTGTTCTTACATTTTCAGGATTATCCAAGGCACAACAAGCCGGAATCAATTTATCTGTTGCTTTACCGCAAGGCGAATTTGGAGAAGAAGTTGATAATATCGGTTATGGATTGAGCGGTGAGTTTATGTTTCTTTCTCCAAAACCTAAATCTCCTTTTGGTCTGGGATTAAATCTTGGCTACTATGTTTACGGAAGCGAGAGCCGAAGTGAACCAATGTATAACATTCCTGAAGTTTTTCTCCGGGTGGATAGAACAAATAATCTTGTAAATTTTCATGTTGTGTTTGAAGTTGGACTTCCAACCGGCAGAGTAAGACCATATTTGCAGGGACTTTTTGGAGGACAATATTTATTTACAGAAACATCAGTAAAGAATGAAAGAAATTCTGAGGAGTTTGCAAGCAGTACAAACTATGAGGATTGGGCATGGAGTTATGGTGCAGGCGGAGGAATTTCCATACTGCTTGGCGGAGATCCTGTTACAGGGGCTAATGCAATTTATCTTGATCTAAAAGCGAGATACTTATTCGGATCTGAGGCAACTTATCTTAAAGAAGGCTCTGTTGAAGTTATTGGGCAGCAGGTAACTTACCATCCAAGTAAATCTAAAATTGATTTGCTGACAATTCATGCCGGTGTAAGAATTGCCCTCGATTTTAGTCAGAATGAAAATTAAATAATTATAATGCCATCAGTAAAATTAAAAAAGGGTCGGGAAAAATCTTTTAAAAGAAAACATCCCTGGATTTTTTCCGGAGCGATTGACACAACTAAAGATATTTCTAAAAATGGTGAAACAGTTGAGATTATATCAGGTGATGGCAAATTTTTAGGATATGGCTCATATTCATCTCATTCACAAATTTCAGTAAGGGTTTTATCATTTAATCCTGATGATATTATTGATAAAAAGTTTATCCAGCAAAAAGTTGAAGATGCTGTTCAGTTTCGCAAAAAAATTATTGATGAGCATTTAACAAATGCATATCGCGTAATAAATGCAGAAAGTGATTTTCTGCCGGGAGTTATTGTTGATAAGTATGCTGATTATTTAGTATGTCAGTTTTTGTCTGCCGGAGCGTACTTTTGGAAAAATGATATTCTGGAAATTCTAATTAATTTTTTTAATCCAACGGGAATTTTTGAACGCTCAGATTCTGAAGCAGTAAATAAAGAAGGATTAACTCAGACATCTGGAATACTGTTTGGCAAAGAACCCCCGGCTTTAATTGAGATTATTGAAAATGGAATTATGTTTTATGTGGATACCCGACTTGGGCATAAAACAGGTTTTTATCTTGATCAGAGAGATAACAGAAAATTATTGCAGTCACATGCTTCAGGTAAAGATATACTAAATTGTTTTTCATACACCGGTGGATTTTCTATTTACGGTCTTACCGCAGGTGCAAATAAAATAACTAATGTTGATTCATCAACTGACGCTTTATCACTATTAGAAAAAAATATTCTTCTAAATAATATAGATTCATCAAAAGTTGAAAATGTTCACGATGATGTTTTTAAATATCTAAGAAAACTGCGTGATGCAAATAAAAAATTTGATCTTATTATTCTCGATCCACCAAAATTTGCCGAATCAGCCAGTCAAATAGAAAAGGCAAGCCGGGGTTATAAGGATATAAATCTTTTAGCAATAAAATTATTAAACAAAGATGGGGTTTTGTTTACTTTCTCATGTTCGGGTCATATAGTTCCGGAACTATTTAACAAAATTATAGCCGATGCCGCGACAGATTCCGGTAGAGAAGTCCATATTTTAAAATATATGACGCAGTCCCCTGATCACACTATGCTAACAAGTTTTCCGGAAGGACTTTATCTGAAGGGCTTAATATGTAAAGTAACCTAGTGTTCTCCAATTTATTTTAATTTAAATATTATTGGAATGACCATAGAGACTTTTACTGGTTTACCTCTTTGTAATCCGGGAGTAAATTTTGCCTTTTTTACAGCATCAAGAGCAATCATATCTAATTCTTCTGATATACCTTTAAGTACAGTTGCATTTTCTACATCGCCTGATTTATTTACGACAAACCCAATTGTTACCCGGCCTTCAATCTGAGCTCTTCTGGCTATTTCCGTATAGTGAATATTTTTAAGCAAGCTTTCTAATCCACCGATAATTTCCGGTTTAACTTCAACAGCGAAAAATGGGACATCTAATTCTTCCTCTACAATTCTATTAGAAGGTTTATCTAACTCTGGCGGTGCAGTTAGGTTGGCATTTATCTCTATTTCCGTATCTATAAATTCAATATCAACAATATTGTCAGCCAACGCCACTTTAGGAAGTTGGGGTTTTGGCGGGATAGGTGGCTTCGTGTTTTGATTTGTCTGAGGTATATCTATAATATTGATTATGATTCCATCATTATCTTTTATGATAGGTTTTGTAGATAATCGAGGTGAAAACTTAAATGCACCAATTAGTATAACAAGTACTAAAATCGAACTAATTTGAAAATACTTTTTGTAGTGAATATTTAATTCAGCCTTTTTTGTTTTTAAGATTGCCATGATCATTCCTCCTCATAAAATTAAGGGACCGGCGATTTTAGTTTTTATACCTTTAAATATTTCATTTGTTCCAATAACTATAGAATAATTTATCCGGCTTTATGATTATCATTAGAGGAATGATAATGGTTTAATCATAAATCATGTTAGGAAATAAAAACCCAAACATTTAAATTTTATTAAAGTATTATTGGAAATTTTAAAACATCTAAATAATCAATAGTCTCACAATTATAAAAGGAGTAAATATGAGAAAATTATCAATGTTCGCAGTAGTTCTGTTTTTTGTTGCTTTTTCCGCATTAGTTTCTGCTCAAACACAAAGCGGACAATGGTCAACTAAAGCCGGGGATTCCGGATATAATCTGGATACAAATACCGGTGAAAGAGCTATGACTATTGAAGTAAACTTTAAGAACCCATATGATGTTAAACCTAAAGTTATGGTTTCTGTTACCCAGATTGATACTGATAAAGGTTTTAACAGCAGATATAATGTTGAGGTATTATCGGTTTCCAGAGATGGATTTACTTTGAAAATCCGCACCTGGGCAGATTCTAAAGTATATAGCCTTAGTGGTTATTGGTTAGCTTATACAGAATAATTTGCTCTTTATATTTTTTTTAGTTGCCATATCATAAATTGATATGGCATTTTTTTTAATTTTTTATAATGGATACGAAAATGAATTTTAAAACAATCAGCGGTTTAATCTTGCTTGCGTTATTCATTATTATTAGCATTCAAAATAGTGAGATTATATCTGTCCATTTATTATTTTGGAAGGTTGATATATCAAAACTACTTTTATTAATAATCACACTAATAGCTGGAATTATCATTGGAATGATTCTGCCTGGCTTTTTTAATAAGCAGAAAAAAGAACAAACTGACGCAATACACTCAAATGGGCATTAAAGCCCATTTAAGTATTAATATTGTACTAACATTATTTTTCTGTTTTTGCTTTTGGACGAGTTGATATTCCAAGAATACCATAAATTGGACAAAAATTTATCGCTACAGTAATGATTGGCACTAAACCTATAATTCCCCACCATGTATTAAAATAAAACCCAAGAATGATGATAACTGCTCCCAGTATTAAACGAACAACTTTATCAATACTACCGATATTTGCTTTCATATATACTCCTATCGTGGATAATTAAAATGGATTTAAATAACTTGTAACAAAATTTAGTAATTAGATGTGTTGAATGAAGTTTAGATGCAAAAAAATTTTATTGGTAATTTAATAAAAATCGGGGCTTTTTATTTTTTAATTATAAACCAATCTCTCTTTAGATAAGATTTTCAAAAAAAGAGTCTGCCGGCAGAATTAAAGCTAACACATTAAAATTTATTGGACTATCATTCTTATTTTTTTTTAGTTGAATGTTTTGTTTGCTCTAAAATATGTTTTCGCTTTAGTCTTTCTTCTGTTGCCGGTTCAATATGTATAAGTACATCTGAAATATTTTTAAAGGAATCTATTAACTTATCTTTAACACTATGGGAAATTTCATGTCCCTTGTAAACCGAGATATTTCCATCAACAATAACATGCATATCCACGTAATATTGAAATCCCATTTTTCTTGCAAAACATTTATCAATCGCGATAACACCATCTACTTTAATTGCTGTTTCAATTACTTTCTTAATAACATCAGGTGGAGGTGCAGTGTCCATAATTTCAAATAATGCAGGTTTAAATAATCTGTACGCATTAAAAATGATAATAGCAGAAGCACATAATGCGGCATAGTCATCGGCCTCTTCATAACCAACACCTCCAATAAGTGCTATAGCAATTCCTATAAAAGCAAAGCCGGAAGTAATTGCATCACTTCTATGATGCCATGCATCATTTTTTACGGCAACACTGTCGACCGTATTTCCAACTTTTATAATAAATCTAAAAAGAATTTCTTTTGTTATTACTACCGCAACCAATACAATAAGTGTAAAAGGAGCCGGCGCATGATGTGGTGTAATTATTTCGTGAATACTTTGAACGATTATAATTATAGCTGCAAGAAATAAAGCAGATGCTACCAATAACCCGGCAAATGGTTCCGCTTTACCATGCCCGTAAGGATGAGTTTCATCAGCCGGGCGCTTTGCAATTTTTAATCCCGCTAAAACAATAATTGAAGTAAATACATCAGAGGTTGATTCTATTGCATCTGCAATAAGAGCGTAGGAATTTCCAAGTACACCGGCTACACCTTTTATTGCAGCCAGCACAATACTGGTTACAATTCCGATAATAGTAGTATGGATTCCTTGCTCAGCTAAATCGGATATTACTTTATTTTTTTTTGTCTTATCCAAAAAAGTGCTTTTATTTTATTAGAATCATTTTTTTTGTGGATTTAAAACTACCGGACTTTAATGTATAGTAGTAAAGACCACTTGATAAATTCGTTGCATTAAAATTTACCTGATGATCGCCGGCTGACTTGTATTCATCAACAAGTTTTATCAGTTCACGTCCAAGCAAATCATAAACTATAAGTTCTACATCACCATCCTGGAGTATCGAGTAATTAATTATTGTAAGCGGATTAAATGGATTCGGGTAATTTTGTTGTAAACTATAACTCAAAGGTTTATTTTCTCCATCATCAACATTTACAGCAGTTAGAATAAAATCCATATAACTAAAATTATAACCACCAAAGAAAAATCTTGTTTGTAAATTATGAACGCCAAAAGGTAGATAAATATCAGGGACTGTTAAATACTGCCAATTTTGCCAGCCGCCTGTTGCAGGTACATCCAATATATTGGAAATTGTTTGCCCGTCTAAAGACAAAAGAATTTTGCCGCCTGCATTTGGTGCAGCTATATTCAAATTAATATCATACAATCCGCTTTGAGTAACATTAATTGTATACTTTAACCACTCGCCTGTTTCTATCCATCCAATATTAAATCCATTCGAAGAAAAATCATTACAAGGTTCTATATCTACTCCGTCATTTCTATAACTATATCCATTATTCCAATTACCATTTCCGGTATTCTCATACTCAGTATCATTATATGCATAAAGTAATTGTCCCAAATCATAATCTGTTGCATTAACAATTCCCGGCACCTGATTACTTGCAAATGGTTTTGTTTCAGTTGTATATGGCTGCCTAATTAGAGCATCTATAACATCCTTATGAAAAACACAATTTTCAATTAAGAGTTGATTAGCTTGAGCCATAAGTGCATTCATCGCAAACACAGCGGTTGGTCTTGGAGCAGAACCATTCCAATAATTAAGAAGTGTTTGATATGCTGGAATTAAGTAAGCTGATAAAGGTCCGGCTATTGATTCAATTTTTTTATGAGGCCACCATGCCCAGCCAATATTATTAGTATTCATTAACTTAACACAATCACTAAACCACTTGTTAGAATTTTCTCCTGTTTCTCCAAGCCAGAGTGGTCTGTTAGAACTGTTTCTAAGATCTACAAGATATTGAATTGATGATTGAGTATTTCCATTCCAATATTTATGAAAGCTATACGCCATATTATCATCCCAGGCAGGAGTTAATCCGTTAAAATCAGTTGCAAACCAATTCCCTTCTATAAAAAGCAAATGATTATTATCAACAGCACGAATTGTATCTGTTATTCTTATATAAAGATCTCGCAAAGGTTGATTGTTGGGGGGAAGATTCCATTTGGGTTCGTTAATAAGATCATATCCACCAATCCAAACTTCGTCTTTATAATGTTCCGCAATTTTTCTCCAGATTTGAACGGTAAGATTTTTATTTTGTTCGTTTTCCCATAGAGATGGATTTGCCGGATTATAATCGCTGATTGGCTCATCACTTTGACCGCCCGGTGCTGCGTGCATATCAAGTATTAAATATATTTGATTTTGTTTACACCAGTTTAATAATGAATCAACAATCTCAAAACCCAGATTTAAAAATGTCGGCGGATTAGTGTTGGTGGCAAAAAGATTATAGTGAAACGGAAGGCGGATAGAATTAAATCCCCATTTTTTAATAGAATCAATATCTGCTTTTTTTACATAATTATTTCTGTAAGTTTGATAAAACAATTCTGTATTTGATTCCCCTACTAAATCCAATATTTTTTCACGTATCTGCCATTGAGCATTTGCAAAACCCGAAGTGTGCAGCATATAGCCTTCTTGCAGAAGCCAGCCGCCAAGCCCAATTCCTTTTAATATTACTTCCTGTCCGTTACCATTAACAATTTTTTTATCCTGCCGATGCAGAAAACCCTGAGCAGAGATATCAGAAAAAGATAAGAGAAGTGTTATAAATAAGATGGTTGCTGTTGAAGTTGATAATTTCATAATGCCTTTCATCGATGCTTAATGTTAAATATCGATATCTATATTAAAAAATATTTTATCACAAAATTAACATTAATCTAAATCGGGATAAATGAAAAAAAATATTTAATTAATATTCTTATTACTTATTTGGGGTTCCAATCTGTTCCTTCACAGGGAATAAAATTATCGGTGGGATGCTTATCATATTTTGTGCAAAGAACTGCAGATTCATTAAAATGTATACATGAGGAACACAAACTATTGGTGATTAGATTTTTATTTTCTTCTATAAATTTAGAATAAGCCAAGTAGCCCGGATGAATAACAAAGAAATATATTGCAAGTATACTTATTATCCAGAAAAACTTTTCTCCAAAATAGTCTTTGCCAAACCATAGTGTAAGAAGAGTTAATACAAATCGTATTAGAGTTTTATATATTATTTCACCCAAAATAATTCCAAATTACTATCTAAATATACTTTACATTTAATCTGTAAATACTACCGGAAATTAGTTAAAATCTCTTAAACTTGCTGTTTTTGGTAATATGTGTTATTATTAATCATTAGTTCTTTAAAATTGTTTAAAATAAACAAAGCCACTAAAGTGGCTTTATCTATTGTGAGCGCGGGTGGGCTCGAACCACCGACCCTCTGCTTAAAAGGCAGATGCTCTACCCCTGAGCTACGCGCCCAAAAATTTGAGCGACAAATATAATTAATGTGCATTTTTAATCCAAACTAACAGAATTTTTACCGGTGGGAAATGACAGAAAGTTCAAAAAACTCCAAAATACTTGTATGTGATGATGATGAAACCCTGTGTTACTTGCTTAAAGAGCAATTGCTGGAGGAAGGTTTTACTGTAGATGCGGTATATGACGGCAAGTATGCAATAGAAGCAATCAAATCTAAAAATTATGATATTTTACTTCTTGACTTAAATATGCGTGAAGTTCAAGGAGAAGATGTTTTAAAATTTATTAACGATTCCGGTTATAATATTCAGGTAATAATCCTTTCTGCACAGTCGGATATGAAAAAAGCAATACAGTGTATTAAAAATGGAGCTTATGATTATATCAATAAACCATATGAGTTTGAAGAACTTGTATTAACTGTGAACAGAGCAATTGAGCACAGAAATTTATTAGTTACAACAGTTCTCTTATCTAAGGAGATAAGTAAAAAGCATTCAGAAAAAATTATCGGAGATAGTAAATCATTAAACAGGGTTTTAAATCTCGCCAACAAAGCCGCTCAATCAGATTCAAATGTATTAATTGAAGGTGAAACCGGAACAGGTAAAGAACTATTTGCAGAATATATCCATAAACAATCAGCAAGAAAAGATAAACCATTTGTAGTTGTTAATTGTGCTTCACTTCCGGATCAGTTGATTGAAAGTGAATTATTTGGACATGAAAAGGGCGCATTCACAGATGCTAAATCAACAAAGCAAGGGCTGGTTGAAATTGCTCATGGTGGAACATTATTTTTGGATGAAATTGGCGAGTTAAGTTTAACATTACAGCCAAAGTTGTTAAGATTTTTAGAAAATGGTGAGTACAGAAGAATTGGCGGCATCACAAATTTAAATTCAAATGTTAGAGTTATTGGTGCAACAAATAGAAATCTTTTAGATGAAGCTGAAGCTAAAAATTTCCGCAAGGATCTTTTATTTAGGTTAAATGTTATTACACTAACCATTCCGCCTTTAAGAGATCGCAAAGATGATATAATTATTTTAGCTAATTTCTTTCTCGGCTCAAAGTCGCCAATCAGGTCTCCCAAAAAATTATCTATGGAAGCGGCTCAGATTTTGGAGCAGTATGATTTTACCGGCAATGTAAGAGAGCTGGAACATATAATTGAGCGTGCAATAATATTTGCCGAAGGGGATTATATTATGCCGGAGGATTTAAATTTACCTATCACTACAACATATAAAAATGTAGCTGGAAGAAATCTTGTGGATATTCCATCAGAAATTTTAAGTATGGAAGATCTTGAGAGATGGCATATTGCAAAAGTTCTTGATGCAAATCGATGGGATAGAACACAAACTGCAAACCAGTTAGGTATTAGTCCCAAAACACTCTATACAAAAATCAAGAAGTACGAACTTAAACAAGATTAAATATCTTAATGTCTGATGACATAGAACGAAAATATCAAACCAATGAACTTCTTGAATTACAGACAACTTCTGTTGCCCTTGCGGACAAATCTTTTAAAATAATTTGGTTTAATAAAAGCTTTAAAAAGGATATTGGTACCGGAAAAATTAAGGGAACCTCACTTAAATCCCTTTTTAACATTAACACACCCGACGAAAACAAATTATTTAGTTCCGCAAAATCATTTGTCGTTCCTATTCCGGATAAAAACAGAAACATTGTAATCACACCTATTTTTTCTGATACAAAAAAAGATATTGATGCATATTTTATTGAGATGCTGCCGCTGGTAGAAATAGATTATCAATTCAATGTTGAAAAGGAAAAACTGCAGAGAAATTTAGTGTTCCAGAAAGAACTGCAAAGCATCCTTGTTTTATTGGTAAAAGAAAAATCCATACACAGCATTGCTGAAGAAATATTAATCAGATGCATAAATGTTACAGGAAGTGATTTTGGATTAATAGTTTTTCATAACGCAGAAGATATAAACGATTTTTTGTATTACGATGAGTCTAACCTTATCCCGGATAAAAGCGAAGTTGAAAAAAGTGTTAAGTATAATTCTTCGTTTATTAATAAGTGGTTGGATTTAAATAAAAGACCGCTGCTTGCATTAAATCATCACAACAATATTGGTTATGGTTTAACACAAGTATTTAATTGTGAATCACTTTGTATCTCTCCCTGCTATTTTGATGATACTCTGCAGGCAAAAATTCTGGTTGGAACAAAATCAGGTACTTATTCATCGCTGGATATAAGTGATATTGAACAATTTTCTATTTTACTTTCATTTGCAATAATTAATATCGAAACCAGAGAATTAAATGCAGCTCTCGAATCAAGATTATTGCAGGCTCAAAAATTGGAAACAATTGGTAAGCTAAGCAGCGGAATGGCTCACGATTTTAACAATTTGCTTTCAAGTATTTTTGGAAGCATACATTTATTGCGTAGCAGAATTCCGGAATCGGAAAGTATTTCCAAACTAGTTGATAATATTGAAAGCTGTTCGGTAAGAGCAAGAGATTTAACCAAGGGATTACTTTCATTCGGGAAACCCACAGCCAAACGTAAAGAAGTTGTGATGCCTAATTTTCTCTTATCTGAAATCTCAAAAGTCGTATCACAAACTTTTCCATCTAATATAATATTTGAAAAGAAAATTGATGAGGATTTGCACAATCTGCTCGGAAACAGTACGGAAATTTATCAAATCCTTTTAAACTTGTGTGTAAATGCAAAAGAATCCATTGAGGGCAAAGGTAAAATTACTTTAAGTGCATCAAATCTTTTAGTGGATGATTCAAACATTATTAAATATCCTTTGCTGGATAGAGGAAAATATGTTAAGTTTTCTGTAAATGATACCGGCGGCGGGATTGATGAGGAAAACCTTTCTAAAATTTTTGATCCTTACTTTTCTACCAAACAAAAAGATACCGGATCAGGATTGGGGTTATATGTTTCGTATGGAATTATCAAAGCACATAAGGGACATATAGATGTTACAAGCCGTAAGGGATCCGGTACCACATTCGATGTATATCTTCCCGTTTTTGAACCATTAAAACAGGGTGAGAACAATGAATCTAATAAAATTATTATGCTGGCTGATGATGAAGAGATGTTAAGCGAACTACTTGCAGAAATGCTTGAGTCAAGTGGTTACTATATTATAAAGGTTAAATCCGGTGAAGAGGTAATTAAAGTTTTAACCGAAGAATTAAAAGTTGACCTGTTAATAATCGATTACAATATGCCGGGAATGAACGGACTGGACTGCATTGCTAAAATAAGAGAATTAAAATTTAATCTTCCAATAATTTTATCATCCGGAAGTTCGAGATTTGAGAATGAAGATTTGACCCGATTTAAAGTAAGTAAAAAAATAATGAAGCCGTACGAGTTTGACACGATGCTGGATTCAATAAAACAATTAATCTGATTTTTCATTTTGCTCATCAAATTCATCCCCAACTTTAATCATATTTATATTTGAAGTGTACTTTGATAATACAGGATCCTTTATTGCATTAAGTTGATTTAG
>DASVGS010000183.1:0-4268 GCA_036379435.1 Ignavibacteriaceae bacterium | reverse complement strand
AGTACTTTCATATTTGATGCAGGACGCAACAATACTTTTTCATTTTTAGTGTATAGTGTTTTGTTTGAAGTTAAATCTTCAACCTGAATTGAGATCAAACAACTTTCAAAAAATTTATCGTTAACTACTTTTTCTAATTTGGATTTTAAAGATTGAGAAAATGCAGAAATAAAAAAGATCAGTGATAGTAATACTATTCTCTTCATAGTTAGACCGTTTGTTACATTATTTACGGGAACAAAATTCTATTTTAATTAGAAATAATTTCTGATTCTGAACTCAGCACCGATTTCGTCTTCAACAATTTTTCGGGATTTTTCAATTTCAACTTCATCTAATGATACAACAGACATAATAACTTTTTTAACATACTTTTTTGATCTAATTGCAAATTGTTCCATTTCTTCAAAGTGATTTTCACTTACACGCATTAACATTGCATATTGTTTTGGATCATAAGAATTCAGACTTATAGATACAACATCGATTAGATCTTTCATTTCAGGTGTTATATCTTTTTTATTAATCAGATTTCCATGACCATCGGTATTTATTCTGGTTTTACCGCCATTTGCTTTAACATATCCGGCAATTTCTTTAACTACATCCCACCGGATAGTGGGTTCACCATAACCGCAAAAAACAATTTCATCATATTTTTTAGGATCACCAATTTCCTTAATATAAACCTCTGCAGGCGGCTCTTCGGATTTGGTCATTTTCAAATTATAGCCGCGCAAAAACGGATCATCTTTTCTTCTGCAAAAAGTACAATCTGCATTACAGCGGTTGGTTACATTAATATAAAGTGAATTATCGAGTAAATAAGTAAAACTTGTATCCGGAACTTTTCCAACTCCAAAAAATCTAAAAGTATTTAATGATGTTATTCTACCTATATCTTCAATTGACATATTGTGTATATCGGCTATTTGTTTAGCCACATATGTAACGTATGCAGGCTCATTTCGTTTTCCACGAAACGGAACCGGAGTCATAAATGGTGAATCAGTTTCAAGCATTACATGATTTAAATCAATTTGCTTTAGTATTTCACGCAGAGCATCATTTTTTTTATGGGTGATATTTCCGGTAAAAGAAATAAAATGATTCATCTTTATGTATTCAAGTGCATCATCAAGCGATCCGTTAAAACAATGAAACTGCGCTTTTAATCCTGAACCACAATAGCTTTGAATAATATCCATCATATCTTTGTCAGAATCACGATTATGAATTACTACAGGCAATTTTAGTTTAACAGCCAGATCGAGCTGAGATTTGAATGCTTGTATCTGTTTATCTTTAGGTGAGAAATCGTAATAATAATCCAAACCAATTTCACCAATAGCAACAACTTTAGGGTGTTTTAATAAATTTTCGATTTGCGGAATTAGTGAGTCATCCCATCCTTTTGTATCGTGCGGGTGCACACCAACAGTGGCATAAATATTTTCATACTTTTCAGAAAGAAGAATTGCTTCCTTTGCAGTTTTTAGATCAGTTGCGGGAATAATTATAAAGTCAACTTTATTTTCTTTTGCACGTAGGATAACTTCATCGATATCATCTTTATAGTTTTCAAAAAATAAATGGGCGTGAGTATCGATAAACATTTAGATCACTTCACCAATCAGCAGCGGGTGTTCATGAACATCGTGAGCAACTTGAAACGCCTGAAGTTTACTCTCTTTGGAAACTACCGCAATCAAACCGATTCCGCAATTAAAAACTTTATGCATTTCTTCGCTGGAAATATTTCCCGTTTGCTGTATAAGTTTAAAGATACCCGGCATTTCCCAATTACCCCAATGAATAAGAAGATTTAATCCTTTAGGAATGATACGCATAGTGTTCCCAACTATTCCGCCGCCTGTTATATGCGAAAATCCTTTTACTTCAACAGAATTTTTTAGAGCAGTGATAAGATGCAAATATGATTTGTGAATTTTCAATAATTCACTGCCAAGATTATTATTAATTTCATCAAGCTGATCTGTTAACTTAAAATTTTCTAACAAAACTTTTCTTGCAAGTGAATAACCGTTGGTGTGCAAACCATTTGACGGAAATCCGATAAGTAAATCTCCTTTTACAATACTTTTCCCATCAATAATTTTAGATTTATCAACAACGCCGATTATGGTTCCAGAAACATCATAATCTTTTTCATGATACAACCCTGGCATTTCAGCAGTTTCACCGCCAATTAATGCACATTCATTTTCTTTACAAGCGATTGAGAATCCTTTTATAACATCAGCAGCCTTATCGGGATTTAATTTTCCTGTTGCATAATAATCCAGGAAGAAAAGCGGTTTTGCGCCGCAAACAGCAATATCATTTACGCAATGGTTTACAAGATCCTGACCAATTGTATCGTGCTTATCCATTTCAATTGCAATTTTCAGTTTTGTGCCAACGCCATCTACACTTGAAACTAAAACGGGTTTTTCATATCCCGAAAAATCAGGCTCGTAAAATGCTCCAAACATTCCTATATCTGCAAGCACACTTTTATTAAAAGTTGATTTAGCATAGGATTTTATTTTATCAACTGTCTTCTCACCTGCTTCAATATCAACTCCTGCAGCTTTATATGTTTGATCCAATATATACTCTCTTTTTATAAAATTGTTTATATAAAATCTATACTTAATCCAGTGCAAATATAAAATAATATTTCTTTAAGTGATAAGTATGAATTTGATTTAATTATAGTTTTAGGATAAGATGAACAAATTTTTTTGTTAAGAAAAAATTCTGGATTGAAAAACACAACTCCTGTTCGATTTCTACACGATTATACTAACTTTTTCACCTCACATTTATCGCATTCAAACTGGAGAGTTGTGTGAGTGATTTCATACTTATCGTGCAGCATTATTTCAATTTGTTTTTGTATTTCTGAAGTTTCCTTTACAGTAATATCATCAACATCAATATGAGCTTCAAAATGGGTTTCGTTATCATTCAGTTTCCACAAATGAACATGATGTATATTATTTACTCCCGGAATTCTTTCAACTAAAATTTTAATGTCGTTTAAATTAATTCCTTCCGGATTAGACATCATTAAAATATCAACAGATTCTTTTAATATTTTATAAGTTTGATAAAGAATGTAAACGGCTATAAGAATTGTAAGGATTGGATCTATCCAGTAAACTTTAAAATAAATAATAAATACAGCACCAATAACTATAGCTATACTTGAAACAGCATCGCTTAAAAGATGAAAGTATGCCGTTCTGATATTTATATTTTTCTCAGAACCTTTTTTTAATAACATCGCCCCTATTACATTAGGAATAAAACCAAATATTGCAACGACCAGCATCAATCCGCCTGCAATCTCATTCGGATTATATAATCTTTCAACAGCTTCTCTGATAAGGAAAAAACTAATTATAATAAGTGTACTGGCGTTAACTACGGCTGCAATAATCTCTGCCCGTTTTAATCCAAATGTATATTTTGGTGTTTTCGGTTTTTTGCTCAAACGGAGAGCAACGAATGCAACTACAATAGCCACAGCATCGCTAAAATTGTGCATTGCATCAGAAATCAGAGATAAGCTTCCCGAGATAATTCCGCCGATAATCTGAACAACTGTTATAAAAATATTCAGTGCAATCGTAATAAATAGATTTTTTTCAGAAGTTTCAGAAGTATTGTTATGTGAATGTGAGTGTGACATACTGATGCAAATTTACAGATGATTTATTATAAAACGTATCCAATATTTAAACCAAACCCGTTGGGGATGAAACAGGGATTCACAGTAACTCCCGAATTTTCATCATCATCATCAAACATCACAACAGCCTGGCCAATAAAATATCCAATTGAAGCTCCTAAAATTGTATCAGAAAGCCAGTGATTATCACTGTACATTCTTTGCAAAGCAGTTGTTGCAGCTAAAGTGTATAACCCGATCGAAACATAAGTATTATTAATTCTGCTTGATAATATGGAAGTTAATGTAAATGCTACCGTTGTATGACCTGATGGAAAAGAAGTGTAATCATTATTAGTTTGAAAAAGTTTAAAGTGATTATATCCGTCATTAGTATAAGGGCGACTTCTGCCGGAAAAACTTTTTATTAGTGTTGTTGTCAATCCTGCGAAAAATAATCCTTCAAACAACATTCTGCCAGTTACGCTTAACTCTTTGCTATCTGCAATTTTACCACCGAGATAAATTGCTCCCGAAAAAATAGCTGCATTTCTTATCTCACCATAAAACTCACCTACTTTCCCTATTC
>DASVGS010000182.1:0-2605 GCA_036379435.1 Ignavibacteriaceae bacterium | reverse complement strand
TTAATAAATAAACTCCGCACGCTAAATAGATGGTTGCCATGCTGATATTTATTATTTCCGAAAATCTCATAATATCTTCTGTCCTTTTAGCAAAACAATAACTCCGATTGAATCAATCGAATCTAAAACAAATACTTTATTCTTGCTATTGTAGTTTGAAAACAACAGGTATAGATACTTGTACTTTTACTGGTGTCCCTCGCTGTTTGCCAGGCTTAAATTTTACTTGTTTAACAGCATCAAGAGCAGCTTCATCGCAACCTGCACCAATGCCTTTTATAATTTTTGCACCGGTTACGTTTCCTCTTTCATCTACAAAAGCAAGTACATATACTTTACCTTCAACACCGGCTCTTTTAGCGATCTCGGGATATACTATTAACTGTTGAATAGCAGCAATTCCACCTATAGGTTCAGGCATTTCTTCAACTGCAACAAAATAAGTTGGTGCTTCTTCCTTTTTTTCTTCAACTACTTTTTCTTCAACTTCAATTAAACTGTAATCTACACCTCCTTCAACTCCCTGCTCAGTTTTCATTCCCGGATCTACTTCTTTAAGTTCATCAACAGTTGGGATGTACTCATCTTTAACTTGTTCATCAGGTTTTACAACTGGTGGAGTAAATTTAATTGTTGATTTTAGAGGAGCCAATTGCTCTATCTGCTCAACTTTTTGTTCTTCACCGATTGATGGAGGCGGAGCTAAATCAGTTATTATTACTTTTTTGAGTTTTCTTTCATCCACTTTTTCTGGATTTAACATACTGTAAATTGTTGGTCCGGTTGTAGCAAAAAACACAAACATAACAGCAATCCACATAGCAAACGAAAGATAAGTCTTATAAGCTTTACGTAATTTATAAGCACCGTACTCTTTATTCTTCTGTGCAAATATCAATTCATCGATATCTGTTTTTAAATTTATTTGATCTGTCATATTTCTAAAACCTTAATTTATATTTTTTATTAGATCAAGTTCTTCTTTTGCAATATCAACCAGAGCATAACGCTTTATATTAGATATGTTCATTTCATCCAGTATATCTACAACATTTTTATAGACAGCATCATTAGTAGGTTTTATAAGTACTACCATATCTTTTATTGCGGCATTCTTTTCCTGCAATATTTTTCTGATTCCTTCTGCAGAAAAATTAGTCAGAATGGGACCTTCAATTGGTTCATTAGCTAAACCGAGATACCAGAATACTTTATTGTCTTTACCTAATATTATGTTAAATGCCTTAGAGGCTTTTAGTGAATTTTGCTCTTCTTCTTTTATTTCACCTTTAGGCTTTACAGGAAGATTTATTTCCATTGTTTGCGGTTTACTGAAAGTTGTGGTAAGCATAAAAAAAGTAACTAAAAGAAAACCAAGATCAACCATTGGTGTCAAATCAATTCTGGTGGACATTTTTTTTCGGCCTTTTTTCTTGCCTTTTTTTCCACCAGCCTGTTTTTGTTCTAATTCAGCCATTGATTAAATCCCTTTCAGTTTATTTGGATCAGCTTCAAGATCAGTTATAAGATTGAATTTATTAACATTCTTATCCTGAAGTGTATTCATAACTTTTTTTACAATTGGCCACGGACAGCCCTGATCACCTTTTACCGTTATTCTAACACCGGGGTTTGATAATCGGCCCTGCATTATCCAATCACCTAATTCGTTATTTGCAGAATCTGCCGGAATTCCCGGCTGCGGATACATCTTTCTTTCTGATTCATCCAACGCTAAATATCCTTTTAGTTGATTGAGTGGAACACCAATACTTCCTGTCAACACAAATGCTTTTTGTTCGTTGCCATCAAATTTAAGTTCCGGATGTTTTTCACTTATCTTATTTAATAACTTTTCACGTGTAAAATTTTTGTTATCTATACTAAAAAATATTTTACCATCCTGTGTAATGGTTATATTCAATATATCAGTATCAGGTAGTTTTATTTCAGAAATTGAAGAAGGAGTATCTACAACAACCGAATCATCCGATTTGAACTGTGTTGTAAGCATAAAAAAAGTTAACAGCAAAAAGGCTACATCGCACATTGCCGTCATATCTATCAATGTGCTTTTACGGGGTATTTTTACTTTAGGCATAATTTAACCTGTTCATTTCTTTTATCATTAGTTGTGGTGCGATGAAAAATTCTGAACTATTGCAACACCAGCTTCATCTATGCTGTAAGTCATTTTATCTATTTTTGTTGTAAAATAATTGTAAAAAATAATTGCCAATGCTGATGAACCTATACCGAATGCAGTGTTAATTAATGCTTCCGAAATACCGGTAGCAAGTGCAACTGCATCCGGAGCACCAGCTGTAGCTAATGCTGAAAATGCTCTGATCATTCCCAAAACTGTACCTAATAATCCAAGCAATGTAGCTAATGGAGCTATGGTAGCAAGTATAACTAAATTTTGTTCCAGTACAGGTAATTCAAGTGAGGTAGCTTCTTCAATTTCCTGTTTAATGGATAATATTTTCTGATCTTTGTTCATCTCTTTTGCGCCAGTAACTTGCTGATATTTTAATAATCCGGCTTTTATAACATTTGCAACCGAACCTCGCTGACTATCACACTCTTTGATTGCTGTTTCAAT